>JACDDL010000133.1 GCA_013817045.1 Actinomycetota bacterium
GACGACATTCGACATCATCGCAACTCTCCGCGAACCAGCGTTTTCCCAGGTCAGGGCCCATATGACGGCACCCGATGATATTAGGAAATACGGGCGGGAGGTGTGTTCAAGTCCCCCCTCCGACACCAATGTGATGTCGCGGGGCATCGTGGACGGGTGTCGCGGAGCATAGTGGACACCTTCACCCGAGGTCCCGGGGCTGATAGTCCCTGGTCGGATCGAGCTCGAAGTCCCTCAGCAGCACCCCGTCTGGGTCGATGATCCGGATGTGTCGTCCGGCGACGAGCAAGACGATGCGGGTGCCGTTGAGCGCCCGTCCCATGCCGATGTGATGGAGCTTGCTCTTGTAGCGGATCGTGACCGTGCCGTGGCTGTCGACCTTGTCGTGACGGACCCGGAGCTCTCTGTTGTAGATCCGGTCGCGTTTGATCGGTCGTGCTCTGTCGCGTGAGTGGAACGCGCTTTTTGGCGTCTTGCGGCCCTTGGCCCGGTGGGGGCGGATCTCGTTGTAGTAGGTGACGAAGCGATCGACCTGGGCCTGGAGTTGCTCGACTGTCTCGGCACGGGGCTGCTTGCTCAGGAACTTCTTCAAGGTCTGATGGAAGCGCTCGACCTTGCCGCAGGTCTGGGGGTGGTAGGGGCGCGAGTGCTTGTAGTCGATGCCTAGGTGGAAGAGCTCCGACTCCATCGCCGAATAACCGTGGCGATAGGTCGCGGTGAAGATGCAGCCGTTATCCGTCAGCACAGATGCCGGCAGACCCCAAGCGCCACCTGCCTCATAGAGCGTGGCGACGACATCGGGGGCGGTCGTGACGGCAAAGACCCTGCTCGCCACGCATACCCTCGAGAAGTCGTCTAAGAAGTTCAGGATCTCGACCTTGGTTCGGTCTCTGAGCTCGACGAAGGTGACATCTGCTTGCCACATCTGGTTGGGAAGGTTCGCCTCGAATGAGATGTAGGAGCTCTTGGGGCGCTTGTGTGGCTGCGGAGTGACAAAGCCTCTGCGTTTGAGGATGCGCCAGTTCGTCGATACCGACGGCGGCTCGGGATCGCTGAGCGACAGGTGGTAGTGGATCGTGTGGGCGCCGGCATCGAAGCCCTCATCGATCAGCTCCTTGCGGAGCCTCACGACCCGGTCCTCTAGTTCATCCGAGCTGCGATTGGCGACCCTGATAGCCGCCTTGGAACGGGCGCTGATCGCCTCGTAGCCACCCTCTTTGTAGCGCGCCACCAGCTTTGCGACCCAGCTCTTGGAGACCCCATGGGAGCGGGCCACATCCCGACAGCTGCGCTTCTCCACAACCACCGCATCGAGCAGGTAGCGGGCCAGCTCCACAGGGCACCTCCGTCGCTAGGGGTGTCCACTATGGCCCGCGACATGCCTCCTCAGCCGTGTCCACTATCCGGTGAAACCAGACACCCCCTCCGACACTTTTCCCCATGTCCGATGGGTGGTTAGGCTTTGATCGGAACCTCGTATACCTCGTCGGCGGGATGGCCAGCGCGTTCGTGGATTCGCCGCAGCGCATCCGCGTTCGGGGCCTCTGAGAGGCAGAACACCATGCCGGACTCTGGGTCTGCCCACGCCTGCTTGAAGTTGACCCCTTCATCGTCCTGGATGTCGAGGTCCGCCTGGTGCGCCTCCGCTAGCTGCTCGGACGATATCCCCTTCATGTCTCGGTGTATGTCCATGAACTCGCCCATGGTTTCCCCCTTCGAATCAGAGTCTGTTCCGTCCCTAACAGTAGAGGTCCTGTCAAGGCGAGCAACATTCAACGAGAGAACCAACCCACGAACCCGTCCAGGGACTCGAAGACGTTGAGGGACCGAAGCGGCATTTCGAAGCGCGGTCGTGACCGGCTTGGGGAGGTAGTCGTCGATACCGGCTGCCATCACGAGCACTTCCGCCTCCACACGACCACGAACCTTTCGCCCGACGCCGGGCTTGATATCTGTTTGCGCAGGCCTTCGAAAACCCGTGACGAGGCTCGCCCGGCAGGTGCAACTACAACATCGACACCGTAAGCATCGGCCGCCGCGTTCCACTGGGCCTTATTCGAGCCCTTCCCGGTCAGCACCCAGTTGGCCTGCTGTCGCTCGAAGCCTCCGGGGATCTCTCCATAGATCCCGGCCCACCGGATGTGCGCGGAGTTCCTGCTGATCTCGCCGGGCGCCCAACGGAACAGCACCATGCGGTAGCCGGTGTAGGAAAAGACCCGTTGACTCGATCCCACAGGAGTCGCGATCACACATCGCATTCCCGGGCGCGGCGCGATCAGATTGAGCATGGTATCGGGATCGCCCTCCAGCGAGTCGGCGAGCATCTCGGGGCTCCCTCTCTCCGCCGGCAAGGCGATGCTTGCGAGCAAAGGTGAAGGCATAGCCAGAACCACGGTCAGCACCGCCAACGCGACGCCAAGCCTGCGACTTCTCCGAAGGACGGCTCCGAGAACCTCCGTTGCGCCAAGGGCCGCCAGAGGCGCCAGGGCCAGGAACACCAGAGGCCAGTAGCGGTGGTCGCGGCCCAGTGTGGAGAATCCGCGGCCCAGGTACAGCGGGAGAGCGGCGGAAGCAATCAGCGAGATCACCGCCGCCGTCAGGGCGGCAAGCAACACCTTCGTGCCGGGGCCCGTTCGCCAGCGCGGAAGCCGGCGGACAAGCCCGTACGACGCGAACGGTGTAACGAGTCCCCAGCTACCCAACACGGCAAGGGGCGTAAGGACGACGGGGTGGGCGGCGGTTCCAAAGAAACCTC
Source organism: Actinomycetota bacterium (assembly GCA_013817045.1). Lineage (GTDB taxonomy): Bacteria > Actinomycetota > CADDZG01 > CADDZG01 > WHSQ01 > JACDDL01. The sequence goes on from JACDDL010000133.1 coordinate 2,756, forward strand.
CGAGGCGAAAATAGTTGACCACCATGGGTCCAACCCATAGCGCATAAATTGCCAGCGCCGGAATGAGAACCAGCGCAGCCACGCGCGCTCTACCGACCTCCGTTGCGGTCAGGGCGAGCACCACAACCGCCATGAAGGAGACGATGAAGGTCTCACCGCCGGTCAATCCCACCATCCCGATGGTCACACCGGCGGCCACGAGTGAACCGCCGGATCGTTCCTTGATGCCGATCACCAGAAACAGAAGGGCGGCAACCACCAGCACATAGGCGATATCGCGCGGGAAGGGCGGCGTGAGGTTTTGAAATCCCACGTTGTATGGACGGGTTGCTATGAGATCGCCCCAATACTTCATGGCCGCGGCGCCGTCATTGGCTCGCGGGTCCAAGATGACATCCGGTCTGCGCAGCAGCACGTATCCGAGCCCTCCGCTCAGTGCGCCGAACAACGCCGCCGCCGCCCCCGTGATCCATCGGCCGCTCAGGGCGCGTCCAAGAGCAAAGAAGGCAAGGATCGCCCCCGCAACCTGCAGAAATTGCAGCGGCCCGAGAGCGTGAAAAGCGCGGCCCCCCGGCGTCAAGTGGGCGATAGAAGCCAGCAGAGCGTGGAACAGCCATGGGTAATAGTTCGGCACATCTCCGGTCACCGTGGCCGAGGGCACGGGCTCGCCCGCCATGAGTTGTGTCGCCCAACCCGTGTGCAGGTTCGTGTCCCACACGTGATCGAGGGGGATCATGCGGCCGACCGGGGTACAGAAAACAATGAAGCCCATCGCGACAAGCAGCCACGCAGGCCAAACGATCTCGGGCGGGCCCGCCTCATAGGTGCGGCCGCGACGACGCAGGAACGCTGCAAAGAAAAGTCCAACTGCAAGGATCCCGGTGACGGCGCGGGTAAGTCCCGGATTGGACAGGACGCGGCCGCCGGTGGCGATGTGCGCAAGCATCAGCAGCAGGGAGTAGAGCGTCAGCCCGGGGAATGCGAGGCCAAGCCGGGTGGTTCGGCCTAGCTTCAAGCGGCCGGTGACGAGGTCCGCCACCAGATACCCAAGCGTCAAGAGGAAAGCCGCTACTCCCATCGCCTGCAGGCCCGCGATTGCCGGAGACGAAGGGGTCGAGAACATCGGCGCGGTACCCTACCTGGTCCTCCGAGGCATAGCGCTTTGCCCCCAGATCCAACCCATGTTTGGTTACGCTTCGGACGTGTACGAGATCGGCCTGTTCCCCCTTGGCCTGGTGCTGCTTCCCGCCGAGCGCATTCCCCTGCACGTCTTCGAAGCTCGCTACAAACAACTCATAGGCCGGTGCCTCGAAGACGGCTCCCTGTTTGGCATCGTGCTCGCGGTGGAATCGGGGCTGGTGGCTGTCGGGACGAAGGCAAAGGTGGTGGAGGTCCCCGGGCGATGGCCCGACGGAAGGATGAACGTCATCGTCGAGGGGCGGGCGCGCTTCCACTTGCTGCAGCTCACGGAGGGGCGCACCTATGTTGTGGGCGAAGCTGAGGACGTCGTCGACGAACCCGGGTCGTCGCTCGAGCAAGAGGTCCTCGAGAGATGCCTCGAAGCCCATCGGCGGTTGGCGGCGGTCGCCGGCATGGATCCACCGGAAATCGATCTCGACCCAGGGGACACCGCCTTCCGGATCGCCGCTCAGGTCGACTTCGGGACATCGTTCAAGCAGGAGCTGCTCGAGATGCGCTCGGAGGAGGCCCGCTTGAGCCGTCTTACGGACCTGCTGGTGGGGGCAGCAGAAACCCTCGAGCTGCAGAAGCTCGCCCGCAAACGGGCCCGAGGCAACGGCCAGGCCGAATTGGGCTGACGATGTGGCCGAGGGCCGTCGGGACGGCTTACCATTCGCGCCATGGACGAGATACCCGTCAACGAACCGCTCGAGACCCGGCTGGAGGAACCAACCGGCAGCCTCGAAGCGCTTGACGCCGCTACCGAGCCAGATGAGGTCGCAGCGGTAGCGGCTCGCTGGCCCCTGTGCCTGAGCGCGTGGGCGCGGCTCGGTGAAGAGGCTCTGGACGGCGCCAGGCCCGTCGAGGCCTACGCCTATTTCCGCGTGGGCTATCACCGCGGGCTCGACCGCCTCAGGGCGGCGGGCTGGCGAGGTATGGGGACGGTGCCGTGGTTCCACCGTCCCAATCGCGGCTTTCTGCGTTCGTTACAGGGGCTCGGACGCGCCGCCCAGGCAATCGGCGAGGACGACGAGGCGGCCCGGTGCCACGAGTTCCTCGAGCAGCTTGCACCCGACCCGCGCGAAGAGAGCTGATGCGGGTCCTCGTCATCTCGGACATGGAGGGCGTGGCGGGCATCTGCCGGTGGGAGCAGGTGACCGGGGGCAAGCCACAGTTCGAGGAGGGCCGCAAGCTCTACACCGAGGAGATCAACGCGGCCGTGCGAGGCGCCCGCGCCGGGGGCGCGACCGAAGTCGTCGTCCTGGACTGTCATGGGGCCGGCGGGGGGTGGAGCTTCAACTCGCTGGTTCCCGAGCTGCTCGACCCTGGTTGTGAGTGGGTCGTCCAGAACGAGTGGACCGAATACACGGCCTTTCTCGAGGAGGGTTGCGACGCCGCGATGCTGATCGCGATGCATGCCATGGCCGGCACGCCGGATGGTGTCTTGAGCCACACGGTGAGCGGCACCGAGTGGCGCAACCTCTGGTTCAACGGGCAGTCGGTGGGTGAGACGGGCATCAATGCGGCGTTGTGCGGCCAGTGGGGGTGTCCGGTCGTCATGGTCAGCGGAGATCGCGCAACCTGCGCGGAGGCCGCGGCACTGCTCGGTCCGGGGGTAACGGCGGTCGAGGTAAAACAGGGCCTGGGCCGTTACAGCGCCCGCCACATTCCTCCCAGCCGGGCACGCTTCCTGATCGCCGAGGCTGCTGAGGAGGCCGTGGGAACCTCCCCGCGGGTCGAGCCGTTCGTTCCGGAAAGACCCTGCGAGATCAAGGTCGAGCTTGCCCTTTCGGACGGCGCCGGGAGATGGAACCACAGGGAAGGCGTGAGCCTGGCCGACTCCCGCACCGTCGTGTCCACCGGATCCGATTGGTGGACCGCCTGGAGGCGCCTCTATCTCTGAGGGCTGCGTGCCGACTCGAGGAAATCACCCACGGTGCGGCAAAGCGTGGAGTACCTCGCCCAGAAAAAATGGTTGGCGCCACTGATCTCGACGTAGCTTGCAGCCTCGACTCCACCGGCCCACGATCTGCAGTCGGCGGGGTCGACTACCCGGTCGTTGGCGCCGCAAACGACCAGGAGGGGCCGTCCGGTCCCAACGCTTTCGGGCGCCGGCAAGCCGCCGGTTACTCCGGGTTTGGCTCTCACGGCCGGGGCGATGGCAGCGCAGGCCGTGAGAGCCTCGTCGTGGGCGGCGACCCTCACCGCGACGGCTCCGCCGAAGGACCATCCGGCGATCGCAAGCGGCAGATCCGGCCGGCGCTCCCTCATCAGGTCGAGCGCCCCCGCGGCGTCCTCGGTTTCGAGCTCTCCGGCCGACGATTCACCCTCTGATCCCCCGATGCCGCGGAAGTTGAACCGCAGCACGCCCCACCTGCGCCTCGTGAGCTCGTCTCGGAGGGCGAGAAGCAGCGGCGCCGTCATCGTCCCTCCCATCTTGGGATGGGGATGGCACAGCACCACCGAGGCCACGGCTTCTTCGGGGAGGTCGAGCTCTCCCTCCAGACTGAGCTCGTCCAGGGATTTGAAACTCACCGAGGTGGGGCTCACCGCCGGGGGGGTTTCGATCGCTCGAGGGCCCGGCGTATGAGCTCGGCGACACGCGCCATCTCGGTTTCGTCCCGGTAGGGGTGCCGCGGCCAGAAGAAGCCCTTGAGGCCGTCCTTACGCCGGCGCGGGACCACGTGGATATGGAAGTGAGGGACGCTCTGACTCACCTTGTTGTTGACCGCAACGAATGTCCCCTGCGCTTCCATGGCGCACTCGACACCCGAGTTGAGCAGCTGAGCGTTGCGCCACAGGGTGTCGAGCAACCCTTGGGGGAGATCGCCGAGTGCCACGAAGTGGGCGCGCGGTATCAGAAGGCAGTGCCCCGCGAAAAGAGGGCGGTGATCGAGGAATGCGACCGTGGCATCGTCCTCGAAGACCACCTGAGCGGCGATTTCGTGGGCCGCGATGCTGCAGAAGACACACACGGCGACAGCGTAAGGCCGCGAACCCGGCGGGCATTCCGGGAAGCCGGCAGCCGAAACCTATATGCTCCCTTTCGCGGATAGGGCATTCCGCTAGATCGGCCTAACAGGGGAGGGCGACAGTGGCACGCGTTGAAACGGGTGGGAACGGCGGGCGCGCCGAAGGGGAATCGCGCGGACTGGCGCGGGTTATAGGTCCGCGTCTTCTCTTCTTCTTCATTCTGGGAGACATGATCGGTGGAGGCATCTACGCCCTCGTCGGCGAGGTTGCGCTCGAAATCGGCGGAGCGGTTTGGGTGCCTTTCCTTGTCGCATTCATCCTGGCCATTCTGACCGCAAGCTCTTACGCCGAGCTCGTCACCAAGTACCCGCAGGCCGCCGGCGCCGCGCTCTACACCGATAAGGCTTTCAAGCAGCCGTTCCTCACGTTCATGGTCGCCTTTGCGGTGATGTCGTCCGGGATCACCTCGGCCGGGGCGCTGGCCAAGGCATTCGCAGGCGACTACTTCTCGACCTTCATCTCGCTTCCGGTGCTGGGCGTCTCATTGGTGTTCCTGGTCGTCATCACCCTCATCAATCTGCGCGGCATCGGTGAGTCCGTGAAGCTGAATGCTGCGTTCACCGTGATCGAGGTCGCCGGCCTGGTGCTGATCGTCCTGATAGGGGTGCTCGCAGTTCTGGGTGGAGACGCCGAGCCCAGCCGGGCACTGGAGTTCAAGGAAGGAAGCAGCCCGCTTCTGTTGATCGTCGGAGGGGCAACACTCGCGTTCTACGCCCTGATCGGATTCGAGGATTCGGTCAACGTCGCCGAGGAGACCCAGGAGCCCAGCAAGATCTTCCCGAAGGCCCTCTTCGGGGCCATGCTTGCCGCCGGCATCATCTATCTGCTCGTGACCCTGACCGCGACCATGGTCGTGGCCACCGGGCAACTGTCGGGCTCGGACGCTCCGCTGCTGGAGGTCGTCAAGGAAGGGCCTCTGCCGGTTCCGCTCACCCTGTTCTCGGCGATCGCCCTGTTCGCGGTCTTCAACGGGGCGCTGATCAACATGATCATGGCCTCGAGGCTGGTGTACGGGATGGCCAACCAGAACATTGTCCCGCCGGTGTTCAGCCGGGTGCTTCCGGGACGGCGCACTCCGTGGGCGGCCATCGCCTTCACGACGGTGCTGTGTGCGATCTTGATCATCACCGGCGACCTGGGGCTTCTGGCGGACACGACGGTCATGCTGCTGCTGGCTGTGTTTGCCGTGGTCAACGTCGCCGTCC
>JACDDL010000330.1 GCA_013817045.1 Actinomycetota bacterium
CGCCGCCCCGGTAGACTCGGGGTCGTGAGCGCCGGCCCCCCCACCTACTCGATCCGCACCTTCGGGTGCCAGATGAACGAGCACGACTCCGAGCGCATGGCCGGGATGCTCGAGGCAGGCGGCTACTCCCGGACGGAGGACCCCGAGGACACGTCGGTCCTGGTGTTCAACACCTGCTGCATCCGTGAGAACGCCGACTCGAGGCTGTACGGCAACCTGGGACATGCAAAGCGGATCAAGGACAACCGCCCGGGGATGCGGATAGTGGTCGCCGGCTGCCTCGCCCAGAAGGATCGTCATGCGATCCAGAAGCGCGCCCCGTGGGTAGACGTCGTTCTCGGAACCCACAACCTCGCAAGCCTGCCCCGGCTGCTCGAGCAATCGCAGCGCGCGCCGGCCTTCGAGATCCTCGAGCAGACAGAGGTGTTTCCCTCTGCACTTCCGGCGCGCCGTTCCTCTTCGTGGCATGCATGGGTGTCGATTTCTATCGGCTGCAACAATGCCTGCACCTTCTGCATCGTTCCTGCGGTGCGTGGCAAAGAGGTGTCGCGGCGCGGGCACGAGATCGTCGAGGAGGTCGAATCCCTGGTGGCCGACGGCGTCGTCGAGATCACGCTTCTGGGCCAGAACGTCAACTCCTACGGCCGGGACCTCGGCGGCACACCGTTGTTCGCCGAGCTGCTGCGGGCGCTGGACAAGGTGGATGGGTTGGAGCGCATTCGCTTCACCAGCCCCCACCCGAAGGACTTCAGGGTGGATACCGTTGCAGCGATGGCCGAGTGCGACTCGGTGTGCGAGCACATTCACCTGCCGCTCCAAGCGGGCTCGGATCGCGTCCTCAAGGTCATGAAACGCGCTTACACCAGAGCGCGCTACCTCGACAAAGTGCACATGGTGCGCGAGGCGATCCCCGGTGTCGCAATCACCACCGACATCATCGTCGGCTTCCCCGGCGAGACAGAAGATGACTTCGGCGCCACGCTCGAAGTCGTCGAAGAGGTTCGATACGACGCGGCCTATACCTTCCAGTACTCGCCACGGCCGGGAACGGTCGCCTCCGACCTTCCGGGCCATCTTCCCAAGGACGTCGTTCAGAGGCGCTACGACCGGCTCACCGAGATGCAGGAGGCGATCTCGTCGGAGCAAAATCGCGCCACCGTGGGGCGCATCCAGGAGGTGCTCGTCGAAGGCCCCTCGAAGAAGGACCCCTCGAGGCTGACCGGGCGCACGAGGACGAACAAGCTCGTGCACTTCCAAGGGAGCGATCTGGGAATTTTGGACGGCTCCCTGCGCGATGTGGTGATCGATCGGGCTCATCCGCACTTTCTGGAAGGTCATCTGGCTCAGGAGGAGGCCCCCTCACGGCGCGTGAGCCTCCCTCTGGTGGGCGCAGCAAAAGGTTGCGCCCCGGGCGCCTGAGCCGGGAGGGCAGTTGACCTGGGCGAGTGCAGCCCCGGGAGATGGCCCCACAGGGAGCGTCGCCGCCCTGGTGGGTGCGACCGCCGTGGGCAAGACCGAGACCGCAGTCGACCTGGCCGAGGCGCTCGGCGCCGAAATCGTCTCCTGCGACTCCATGCAGTCCTACAGGGGCATGGACATCGGGACGGCCAAGCCGGGGCCCGAGCTCCTCGGGCGTGTGCCGCATCATCTCCTGGACGCGGTCGATCCCGCGCACGAGCTGACGGTGTCGGAGTTCCAGGCCCGGGCGCGCGCCGCCATCGCCGAGATCTCCGAGCGCGGCCGGCTGCCGTTGCTAGTGGGAGGCTCGGGCCTCTATTTCCGCGCGGTGGTCGACGACCTCGCTTTCCCTCCGAGATCCCCGGAGGTCAGGCAGAGGCTGGAGACCGAGGCCACCAGGGTGGGCCCAGCCGCCCTGCACGCTCGTCTTGCCGCTCTCGACCCCGCCGCGGCGGGGCGAATAGAGCCGGGCAACGCCAGGAGGGTGGTGCGGGCGCTGGAGGTGGTCGAGATCACCGGACGCCCGTTCTCGCAGGGCTACGCCTGGGATCGATCGGAGGGCCCGTTTGCGCTCCGCGCGGCGGGGCTTACCCGGGGGCGCGCCGAGCTCTACGCCCGGATCGAGGAGCGCGTCGATGTCATGCTGCGGGCCGGTCTCATAGAGGAGGCGAAGGCGCTGGAGGCGCGAGGGATCGGGCGCACCGCACGGCATGCGCTGGGCTACCGGCAGATTCTCGAAGCGGCTCCCGGCACCCCGGTGGCCGAGATACGCGCCGCCATCGTGCGGGCGACGAAGAGGTTCGCCCGGCGGCAGGAGTCCTGGTTCAGGGGGGACGCACGGG
>JACDDL010000331.1 GCA_013817045.1 Actinomycetota bacterium
ATCGCTAGAGCCCGCGCCACCATCGGCGGTCCCATCCCGGACTCCCGCACTCCCTGGAGCGCCGCCCGGTGCCACAGCATGACGACATTGTCTTTCGGCTGCCCGATCGACAGGCTTTCAGCTTTCGTGGAAGCAGCCGAACTAGAGAACCAAATGGGCGGCTGAACCACCGATGCCAAGCTGACCAGGCATAGCGTGCTCAGTATGCGAAGCAATCGTCGCATCCGTTTCCTCGGTAGGCGTGAATGCAGGAGGAACTGCATGGCTGCCACGGCTGCTGGTCCCTCTCTTCTTTCGATCTGAGTGGGTGATCCTTCTTCAACTAGGGGTGAGCGAGGCCGCGCGTTTCCGGGACCAACATCGCTATTTTGGGCTTGTCGGGAGACAGGACGCCGGTCAGCACCCAAAGGCCTCCGAGTGCTAGCGCGATGCGGCCCCCTTTGGTCTCGGCTTTGAGGAAAATCTACTCCGTGAACGGAACGCTTGCGAACCAGAACACGTCCCAGAAATGAGTCAAACATCGTATATCGGTCATGTTCAGCCCAGCCAGGGCTTGACTCACAAGGCGCACGGGAGAATGATGAGAACACAATCACCCGGCGGAAGGGTGGTTCGACATCGGGGGGTGTATGTGCCATGCGAAGACGGCTATCGATCCTAGGGGCAATCGTCGCACTTGCGGCGCTAACGGTGGGAGCCATCGCGCCGGCGGCCCTTTCCCACGACGATGGGGATTCGCGTGGTCGCGTGGTGCGATGGGACCTGGTGCAGTTCGTTAGCGCCGTGATCCTCTTGGGCGGGTCGGACGTCTCCGTGGACGAAGCCACAGGAGACACGCTTACCCTTACGGGCTCCGGCCATGCCGAGCCGCAACAAGAGGAGGCCTTCGGCGGCGGCAGCTTCGTCCACGCTACCGAGGGCGACAAAGAGTTGGCCTCCGGCGCCTACTACGTCACCGACTTCATCAGCTGGAGGAAGATCGAAGAAGGCAGCCTCGAAGGGGCAGGGCTCACCGATGGGATCGGCGATATCGACGACTCGACCTCGGGCGTGCTCAAGCTGCGGGTGGCGTTCGTTCCCGAAGTCGACGGCGAACCGGGGCCTAGCATCAACGGAACGCTGATCATCTACTGCAGGCTCCCCGGCGCCACGGTCAACTTCGCCGAGGGTGTGCGGGTCAAGATTCCGGCTCATGACCTCCACTTCGTGCAACACCCGGAGACCGCGGGCTTCACGCTGTTCCACGTTATCCGGTAGCGGCTGCCGCTATGAGTCCGAGAGGGACAGGGCGGTGCTCTGCCCCTCTCGCGGGTCTCCGATCCGATCAACGCCAAGGACATCAAGGGAGGAACCGATGAATAAACGCGCGATGACAACCATCGTGTTAATCGCGCTTATCTCTGCGCTCGTAACAGGTGGTCTGCTGGCTCGGGCGGCTGGGGAGAGCGGCGGAGTGATACGAGGCGGCGGCACCACGATCGTTGAGGGCGGCACCGGCGTGCCGTCGTTCGATCCGGTCATCACCAAGTTCGCGTTTAACTGGAGATCGGGCCAAGGACATTTCGAGTGCCTCGCGCTCGCCCCGAGCGCACCTGCGGGGGAGCCCGAGAGCGGGAACTTCGACACGAACGTCATGTACGTCACAGGAGAGATCGAATCCGCCGAGGTCGGGGGCGGCGTGGCGCGGTTCGAGGGTACCGCGACGGTCACGGGACTTGGCGCTGGCGAGAACGAGCCCTTCACTGTGCGAGTCACACGCGGCGGGCCCGGTGCCACGCTCGTGCTGAAGGTTTCTGGGCTGACGTTCAGAGAGATACTGCTCGAGGGTCAGATCGCGTTCTAGGAGATCGCCGGGCGCCCCTGAGCCTAGGGCCGCCCCGCGCTGCATAGACGATGCACGTTTGATTGCCAAACAGCCAAAGCGACCGGTCAGTCGAGCAGTCGGGCGCGGATCAGTGCATGGTTCGGTTGGATCAGGTTCGGTCCTGGTCCCGCGCTCCTTGATGGCCGAAGGCCAACACTGCGGCTCCGGTCAGTCCTGCGACCAAAGACGCGAGCAGGACCCCGACCTTCGCTTCGACAACAGGCTGGCCGTCTTCAAACGCAAGCGACGCGATGAAGAGTGAAACCGTGAAACCGATGCCTGCGACGATGGACGCACCCACCACGTGTCGCCATTGCACCTGTGGGTGCCGGTAACTCGATTTTCGTCACGCCGCCCGCTCATACTCGTGAATCAGCCCACCCAGAACATCAGTCCTCAGCACTCGCCCGGATGCTTCATCAGGAAGCAGCGGTC
>JACDDL010000332.1 GCA_013817045.1 Actinomycetota bacterium
CGACACTTCCGCCCGCACAACGCCCGCCCGCGTCACGGGCGTCGTGGTGGACGTTTCCTCACAGGGATTGGGGAAGGTCACCGGGTTCGTCCTCAAGGACGGAGAACGCAGCTACACGATCACGATCGACCGGGCGGTCGACTACCGCTTCCCGCTCGACCATCTGAACGAGCACCGCGCCACCGGCGCCCCTGTCCAGGTCGAGCTCGAGCAGCGAGGGGAGGCGTTGATTGCACTCTCCATCGAGGACTCATAGACGTTCTCTGGTCGAGAATGTGCACTGAGCGGCAGATCTCGACCAAGGTTAGGTGCGGCCGTTCTCTGGTCGAGAATGTGCACTGAGCGGCAGATCTCGACCAAGGTCTCGGCTACAACTCGTTCAGCGCCCGCCTCAGCTCGGGCGCTCCGACGATCCCCTCGAACTTCGCCGCCACGCGCCCGTCTGAACCGACGACGAACACCCACGGCTCGGTCGGAAGGCCCCACCGGAGAGCTGCCGGCACCACCTTGCGCTCGGCCCGAATGGGCAGCTTGTACGGCTCGACGTGGACGAAGCTCATGTCGGGGAAGCCGTCCGAGACCCGTTTGACGATGTCCAGGGTCGGCCCGCAGGTGGCGGACTCGCAGAACTTGGGTGTGGCGAAGGTTATGACGGACGGCCGCCCGGATCGGAGCGCTTCGGCGATGGACATCCTGTAGAAGCGGGGATCCGGATGCGAGTCGGTGGAGATGGCCCCGAGCCTCTTGACGTCGGAAGCCGTCGGAGTGTCGACCGCAGGGGGCCGCTCGCCCACCGCCGGGGTCGAGGCCTGCTCGGTGACATCGAAGTTGGCTCGGACGGTTTCGTCGACGCCCTCCCCGTTCAGGCTCACCTCTGCGCCCCATCGCCCGGCGGAGTCGAAGGTGACCTCCTCCACGTAGAGCCCCGCTCGCGGCTTCTGGGTCCACACGAAGTCCATCCTCTCGATGGCGACCGGCGTGCGGGCGGACTTCTCCAGGTCGAAGAAAGAGATCGCCATGTCGATGTCTGGTGACGCGATCGGAGCGTCGTTCTCGCCGCTGAGGAGACCGACCAGGAGGCGGTTGCGCCCCACGACGATCTCGCTGGACACGAAAACGGGGTACGCCTCCACATCGGTGAAGTCCTCGTTGAACGATGCTCCCGGCGAGCCGGCGTTCTCGTTCGGTGCGTTGTCTGTGCAGGCGCCGAGCAGGGCAACCGCAGCGATCAATGCAAGTGCTCGCACAGGCAACGGCTTCATCCAATCGAGAGTAGACGCGATTCCGCCGTTATCCCATGCGGGTAACATCGCCCCAGATGGAACGCTTCCGGAGGCTCACCGTCGCCTCGACCGTCGCCACCTTCCTCCTGATTGCGATTGGGGGAGTGGTGCGCGCGACGAAATCAGGATTGGGCTGCGGAACCGACTGGCCGGACTGCTCGGGCGAGCTCATACCGTCGATCGCCTCACGCGCCCTCGTAATCGAATACTCACACAGGCTCATGGCCTCAGTCGTTCTTCTACTGCTGGCGGGACTGGCCGGATTGGCGGTATGGCGGCACCGGGCATCGCCGGCCATAATGTGGCCCTCCGTCGCGGCGTTCGGGCTCGTCGTCTTCCAGGCGCTCCTCGGGGCCGTAGTCGTCAAGCTCGAGCTTCAAGCCGTGTCGGTCGTGCTTCATCTCGGCACCGCTCTGCTGCTTGTGGGTGTGCTCGTCTATCTCGTCGTCGCATCATCGCCCGGCGGCGATCGTCCCGCAAAGGCCGACAGGTCGCTCAGCCGCCAGGCGGCGATGCTGGCCGGAGCCGTGTGGGTGCTCTTGTTGAGCGGCTCGTACGTAACCGGGGCCGATGCGGGTTACGTGTTCCCCGACTGGCCGCTCATGAACGGCAGCTTGATTCCCAACCTGACGGTCGAGTCCTACGCGATCCACTGGGCGCACCGGGTTCTCGCTGGGCTGGTCGGCGTGGTTGTTGTCCTGTTCGCCGTAAAGGTGTCGCGGCGAAAGGGCGAGATGCCGGGTGCGGCGCGCCTGGCCCACGCGGTTGCCGGTGGATATCTCCTGCAGATTCTCATCGGCGCCGCAAACATCTGGAGCCGGCTCAACGCCGCCGTGGTCACCGCTCACCTGCTGGTCGGGGCTCTGCTGTTCGGCGGCCTGGTGGGGATCTCCGTTGCCTTGCACCCCTCCTTGCAGAGGGCAGAGACCGCGGAGCCGGCGGGCAGGCGGCAGCCGGCGTTCAGAACGGCTACTGAATGACGAGAGCCATATCTCCGGCGCCTTGCGCC
>JACDDL010000019.1 GCA_013817045.1 Actinomycetota bacterium
GATTACCTGGAGCTGCGAATGAAGCAGCCTCGCTTCGCGAACGGGCGCAGCGTTCGCAACGCACTCGATCGCTTCCGGATGCACCAAGCGATCCGCCTCTACAAGTCTGCCGAACGCGGACGTAAGCTCACCAAGAAGGATCTCGTGACGATCGAGGATGCGGACATACGCCAGAGCCGGGTATTCAAGGGCGGCGTCTACGCGCGTGACTCGGGTCAGGAGAGGCCGGATCCGTCGTGAACGAGGACCGGATCGTCCTTGGGCGCCGGGATGACCGGACGATGGTCGGCTTCCAATGGACGGGGGCCGAACCAGAAGCCCTGAACGACCCGGAATTCGCAGTGTCTCTCGGTGCGGTGTGGGAGGCCGACGAGCTGGTGACCTACAACCTGGATCACCTGCGTCACAACCTGCAACACCACGCCGACGGCTACATGGAGGATTCAGATTAAAGACCTGAGGTGACATCCTCCTCATGGCGGCGCCCTGTGAAGATAGTGCTTTCGCTTGCCCTCGTGGCCGGGGTGTTCTTCGGCATCCTCCCTGAAATCGCCGACTTCTCGAAAGTCTGGGCGGCTATCGTGAACATGTCGTGGGTGGAGGTCGGCTCTCTTCTTGTGGCTGGAGCCTGGAACATCGCCACCTACCAGTTTGTCGTGATTGCGGTTCTGCCGGGACTCTCGTATTGGCAGGCATTCGTGGTGGGGCAATCATCGACGGCCATCTCGACAACTCTTCCGGCCGGAAGCGCACTCGGCGTAGGCGTCACCTACTCGATGTACTCGGCGTGGGGACGCTCGGGCCCCGAGATTGCGCTGGCCGCAGTCCTAACGGGCCTGTGGAACAACTTCATCAAGCTCGGCCTTCCCATAGTCGCTCTCGCCGTCCTTGCCGCACAAGGAAAGACGGACAGAGGTCTGATCGGAGCGGCGGTAATCGGCGTGCTGGTATTGATCGCCGCCGTGGCGCTGTTCGCTCTGATGCTGCGGAGCAGCGCGTTCGCATTGAGGATCGGATCGGGTCTTGGAAGAGTTGTCTCACGCCTCCTAGTGGTGGTGCACAAGCCGCCGGTAGACCAGTGGGGCGACGCCGCAGTCAGGTTCAGGGCGGGCGCCATCGATCTGTTGCGTCACCGCTGGTTGCGGTTGACGGTGGCCACCGTGGTCAGCCATCTCTCGCTCTTCTTCGTCCTGTTGCTCGCCCTGCGGCACATGGACGTCACGAGCGAGCAGGTCGGCTGGGCCGAGGCACTGGGCGCGTTCGCCCTCATACGTCTGGTCACGGCACTGCCGGTCACCCCTGGGGGCCTTGGCCTCGTCGAATTGGGCCTGACGGCGGCGCTCGTACTCGCGGGGGGACGGGAACCCGGAGTCGTGGCGGCGGTGCTCGTCTACCGCTTTCTGACGCTTCTTGTTCAGGTGCCGCTGGGAGCGATCTCCTATCTGGTCTGGCAGCGCAGAGCGGGTCGGGAGTCGTCGAGGTCGGTTACAACTGCACCGCAGAAATGAGCGACCGGATTACTTCGCGAGCCAATGCATCTGCGCCCTACACTCAGGCTATGCCCACCGAGCACTGGCGTAGGGAAGCTGCCAACTAGGTCCGCTGGGCGCGCACCCCCGGCCATGACGCCTACTGGGACTATCGCGACTCGTTCTTCGACATCGTCCCGCCTCCGGGTCGTAAGGCCATCGAAGTCGGATGTGGTGAAGGCCGGGTGACACGCGACCTCACATCCCGGGGACACGAAGTCACCGCCATCGACGCCTCGCCGACCATGACCCGCTACGCCGATGACCACGGAGCCTACGTCGTGGCCGACGCCGCCTCTTTACCGTTCCCGGCCGCAAGCTTTGATCTTGCGATTGCCCACAACTCGCTGATGGATGTGGACGACATGCCCGCTGCGGTAGCCGAAACGGCGCGCGTACTTCAGCGAGGTGGACGTTTGTGCGTTTGCATCACCCATCCCATCAACGACGCCGGGGCCTTTTCGGCTCGCGAGGCCGGCGCGCCGTTCATCATCAGCGGCCAGTATCTCGAGCCTCGAACCCTCGACGAGACTCTCTCACGCGCCGGACTGGAGATGCGCTTTCACAGCAAGGGCTATCCGCTCGAAGACTACTCCTGCGCTTTCGAGGCGGCAGGCATGGTTATCGAGAACCTCAGAGAGCCCGCAGCCGACGCAGGAGCAGTAGCACGTGACCCGTCGGAGCATCGGTGGCAGCGTCTTCCGATGTTCCTGCAACTCCGGCTGTTGAAACAATAGCTGGAAGGACATTCACAGACGGAGCTCAAGGATGATGCGATTCACGGGCATCGCCAAACGCAACCGTCAACCGCCTCAGAGGCGTCATCAAAGGAGGCGCTGAGTTCCGGCGTCAGGGACGGAGTGAACTCACTTTCACCACTTCTAAATGTTCCCCGGTCACCCGGCTGAGCTTATGGAGAGCATCGTTGTTCCAGTGCGCCGAGGGAGACCCGCTGATGAACCAATCTGAACCGTTGTCCGCGACGATCATGCCGTACTGCTTCAGTGCGCGTAGCACGACGCGAGCCTGGTATGGAAAGGTGGAGACGTCAAAGCTTTTCTCGAGCCGAAAGCGCTGACCCATGGCGGGAAGATTCCGATTCGTCAGGGACGAAGCGAAGTGTCGCGCCGGGTACACGAAAGCACGCCTCGTGCGGGACGCCGTGAAACGCAGTGCGTGATCGATCCTGCCCGTGCGAACATCGGAGAAGCGAACCAGCCCGGGCAGGATAGGGAGACCTGCCGCGTCTGCCGAGGTCCAATTCAGAGGACGCATTCGATTGAGGTCCAGGTCCCAGACCGCCCCCGACCCCGCCTTCCAGGAGGTACCGCCCGTCCGAGCATGTGCATCGAACATCTCGTAGAGCTTGCACTCTGCCCGGTCAACGACTATCACGTGCCGGTCGCCGTCCGAGCCGGAGCCGCCCTCGATCGGAGCGTCGGCTGGGATGGGGTACGGGCCGGGATCCGACTCCCCCGCGTAGACGAACCTGACGGGAACCTTGTCCTGGTCGCCTCCCACAGTCGTGAAAGGGATCCCGATGGGACCGCCGTCCCAGAGGCCGGATCCGAAGTCGGAGTGAAGGGTTTCGTTGAGCCCGATACTCCTGACGATGGCCGCCGACCGGTGGTGAACCGGAAGCCCGTCGACGCGTTGGTTCCAGGGGTTGTCACGGGGGAACACCCGGCAATGTGGGGCGGCGGGAAGAGGGTGGCCGGATACCCCTATGCCCGAAGCCGCCACGGTAAGCAATGCCGTGAGAGTGGCGACCCGCCGCGATCTCATCCTCCATCTCCGTGAGCCGCCGTCACTCAACCCAGGCTTAGGCATCCGTCGAGCTCCCCGAGAGGAAGCTGCGCAGAGTTTCCATGAAAACCTCCGGCCTTTCCAGGCTGGGCAGGTGAGCAGCTCCTTCGATAACCGACCTTGTGGCGCTATCGATGTCGGCGGTCAGCCTCTCTGAGATATGCAGAAAGTCCGGCACATCTTGGTCCCCCACCACAACCAGCGTCGGAGCTCGAATCTCCGCGAGCCTGGAAATCGCAGGAGGGTCCAGCCATTCTGCCGGACCAGGAGGCGGCGACTGAGCTTCCGCAAGCAGTTGCTTTTCGAAGGCAGCACGTTGCATGGTCCGCACGCGTTCCCTGAGCTCGGCGTCCATCTCCGACTCTTCACGACTGGGACCCTCGACCCACATCTTGAGGTTGAGCTCAACCGCCTCCTCTACACGCCCGCCCTCCAGTGCATCGTCCTCGGCGGCTCCGAACCGCTCGACTTCCTCGGACCACTCCAACCCTTGGATTGCGCTGTCTACCAGGACGAGAGACGTAACCCTGGCAGGGTGCTGCAAGGCAAACTCGAGCGCTACCTGGCCTCCGAAGGACGCCCCCACCACCGTTCCCTTGGCGATGTCCAGGTGGTCGAGCAAGGCCGCCAGATCGGCGACGTACGAGAACGGGCCTCCGGGGAACGACGAACCACCGAAACCCCGCAGGTCATAGCGAAGAACCAGGTGGTCGCAGGCAAGCGGTTCGAACTGCTCGTCCCACATCCGGCTGTCGGCGACTCCCGCATGCACCAGGACGACCGGATCACCAGCACCCGCGACCTCGTACAGAAGATCGGCGCCGTTGACGGGTGCTGTACCGCTAGCACGCTCCAAGGTCAGAATCCTCCATCGCTACCTCTCACACATGGCATCCATCAAAGCCAACCGGCCTCTCACCCATTACCTGGAAGAAATATGGTAACTTCTGGAAGGAAGGCCAGGGGATCGGCGGAAGGGAGAACTCTAGTTCACTCTTGCGCTTGTCCATGAGGTCCTGAATGGGCGCTGAGGCGGGGACAGCATTAGATGACCTTTCTCGGGGTTGGCACGTGTCGAGTTGTTCTTTCCAAGGGGGAAAAGTGAAGAAAATCGCAATTGCTATGAGTGCGGTCGCTTTGGTTGCACTGGCAGCACCAGTTGCCTACGCTGCACCGCTTTGTCAAGGGTTGCAGTCGACGATCGTGGGCACGGGCGCAAGTGAAACGCTGACGGGCACGTCAGGCAACGACGTCATCTTCGCAGGCGGGGGCAATGACACCGTGAATGCCGGATCCGGTGATGACACGGTTTGCGGAAATAGTGGAGACGACATCCTCAACGGAAGCAACGGCAGGGATCGCATCGCCGGAGCTGCCGGAAATGACGAGCTCAACGGCGGGCTCGGATTCGACCACCTCCTCGGGGGCGGCGACAATGACTCGGGCAGCGGCGGAGAAGGCAACGACGTCTACAAGGGCGGTCCCGGAAACGACGATTTCAACGGCGGCACGGGATCTGACACCCTCTACGGCCTGTCGGGGGACGACATCATCGGATCGACCTCCGGCTCGGGCGACGTCTCGCCCGACCGTATCTTCGGCGGGATCGGCAACGACACGATCAACGCTCTGGATGGCTCGCAGGACCTGCTCTCCGGACAGGACGGCACCGACACCTGCACCGGCGACGCCGGCGTCGACGAGTACAGCGGTTGCGAAATCAGCAACCAAGCCTAGCCACACCGCAGCAACAGACGGATGGTCGCAAGGGCGGGTTCTCCCGCCCCGTCTGCTTCCCAAGAGCAGCAACAAGATGGCCCGATGGCTCCCGCCCGAGGCAGCCCGACGACCGATGTGGGATAGGGTCTCCTACTCAAGTAGTAGAAAGCCTCCGCCGGGCACCCCTAAAACGAGGGCTCGGAAAACGCGTCGAGGAAGGACGGCTGAAGTGGGCCGGTATGTGGCGAGACGACTGGTATGGGGCGTGGTCACCATGTTCCTGGTGGCATCCGCAGTGTTTGTCATCTATTTCGTGGTCCCGGGGGCGGAGGCGAGCGCGAGGCGGGCGAGATAAGCCCCGTAGCCGTCCTCATCGCAGGGCGTCAGGCGTCTCAGGGAGAGATGCGAACGGTGGAACAGGAGCTCGACCTGGACAAGCCGGTCCTTGTTCAATACCGGAACTACATCACCGCCCTGGCCAGGGGTGATCTCGGGTTCTCCTATGCATTCGGCGCGCCGGTGCGCGATGTCCTCATGCAGGCGCTGCCGGCTTCGGCATCCATCGCTTTCGGTGCATCGCTGTTGTGGTTGTTCGGTGGGCTTGCAATCGGCGTTGCCTCGGCGCGCAAAAGGAGTCGATGGGGGGACCGCTTGCCCGAGATCCTTGCGCTTGCCGCCCTATCGCTGCCCGCATTCGTCATTGCATTGGTGGGGCTCATGTTCTTCTATCGCGTTACCGGCATCTATGCGGGCAACCGTTACGTCCCTCTGACTCAGAACCCAATCGAATGGCTCGCTGCGATGTGGCTGCCCTGGATCTGCCTTGCTTTCCCCCTGGTCGCAGTCTATGCGCGCACGGTTCGCAGCCAACTGCTCGATGTCGGCTCGGAAGACTACATCAGGACCGCTCACGCCAAGGGCTTGGATCAGAAAGGGGTACTGCGACACCAGCTTCGCAGCGGCCTCACCCCGGTCGTCACCATGTTCGGACTCGACTTCGGGCTCCTCCTCGGGGGCAGCGTAATCATCGAAACCATCTTCCGCATCCCCGGGTTGGGCGCGTTGCTACTTCAGGCCAGAGACTTCTACGACTTCCCGATCATGTCGGGCATCGTGATGGTCGTCTCCGGAATAGTCGTGCTTGTCAATCTCCTCGTGGACCTGACCTACGCAGCGCTCGATCCACGCGTAAGGATAGGGGAACGGTCGGGGCCCAAGCATGCTCTCGTCTAGCGCAGGGAACATGTCTGCCTGGAGCGGAGTTCGGTAGATTCGCTCTTTTGGGGACCCTGGTTCATCCTCGGCGGCATCCTGTTCATGGCGGCCGCCTGGTCTTACCTGCGCGGATCGCCCGACAGCAGGACCGCAGTGACAGCGAGCGTCCTCGGCGGCCTCGCCGCCGCCGGCGCGCCGCTCATCGCTTCGGTGACTGCTTGACTCCATGTCTCGGCGCGACGAACCACTTACACCCTGGCCCCTGGTGTGCTCTCCGGTGTTCGCTCCGAGGTCCTTAGCCAGAGGCTGACCTCAGTTGGCTCCAGTGTTTGGCGCACAACATGAAGCAAAAGCCGCGTCAGTGTGTTGAGGTCGACTTCGTCACGGAGCCTCGCACTGAAAAAATCAAGCGTTTCTTCGGCATCGTATTTCCTTCGATTGAACCGGCGGTCGACCACGGCTTGGATTCGGGTCCGTGCCGGACGGAACATAGCGGCCACCGCAAGCGTCGAACCCGCAACCACCACTTGTGAACTGGCGAAGCGGTCCCCGACAAGCTGCTGCAATAGCACCACCACTGCGTAGTAAACCAACCCGAGAGTGATCGACAGCGTGCTGTAGACCACGGTGCGATTGATAATGAGATCGATGTCGTAGAGATGGTGCTTGAGAATGGCCACACCCGCGGCGGTTGGAATCCCGGCAAAGACGAACAACGTCAAGGCGTTCGTCCAGCGGTATAAAGCCGCCGGGACAACACCCAGCTGGAAGATCACCACCACCAGCACCAGCAACGAGCCGGCGTAGACAAACCATTTGAGCTGCTCCCGCTCGTGCCCTCGTGCTCGCCTTAGACGCATGGTGAGTGAGGACACAGACGCAAGCGCAACAACCACCGAGCCCAAGAAAGAGACGCGGACCGCCACGGCCCACGGTCCGGATTCAGAGCCACGCGGACCATTGAAACCCAGGAGGTCCTCCGGGCCCGGTGGGGCCGTCATCCCGGCGGCTGCAACCGTGAACATCGTCACTGCTGCGGCGGTAACCCAGGCAAGTGGACGCCATCGCCGGGACGGCAGATGCCCATCGGGGAACAGAAGCATCAAGAAAATGGCCACTCCGCCGGCGGCGGGAAGCCAGGAGCCGAACCAGGCGGAGAGCTCCCCGGCCGGCAGCGAGTTGGGGGACAATACAAGCGCTCGGATGGCGTAGTCCTGAAAAAGGACGGAAAGAACGAGTCCAAGGCCCAAGGCGGAGAACAGCCAGCCGATGGCGTTCCCGGTACGGCGCGAGGCGACAAGCACCCCAACCGTCCCAACCGCCACCCCCAAGGCGGCGGCCTGTCCCGGCAAGCCGATCGAATCCACGTTCGCCGTGGACCGACTCACCAGGGCGAGCACAACATCGGCGGCGGCAAGCGCTGAGGTGACCCCCCACATCGCCCAGGCGATCCGTCCGCCGCTGCCAGATCTCAATAGATTCCTTTCAGTGCCGCCAGTTTCGCGCTTCACCTTCTAACGGCGGAACCCGCCGCTTCAACCAAGAACGCCCGTCATGCATAGCGCATCTCTGACTCCGCCCATTTTGGAGCTCCTCAAGTGCGTTCCGGGCCGGACGGAGTAAACCAAACTCCAGGGTGTTCGGCGATTCGGCACCCTCTGGGTGATGGCCATCGGCCGCTGGTCATCGGCCCCGAGCCTGAACGAACGCTCTAATACCATTAGTCTCAATTTCCGCAAGCAGGTTCGGAGGCGATTGCCTGGGAGGGCCGGCCCGTCTCGATGTTCCACGGGAGCGATGAGTATTCGTCTGGCAGATCGTCATAACGTTGTTGAGCTGCGGCCGCCGCTTCCCGGAGAGAGGGGGCGGGTCGAGAGTGGGCCGACCGACACAAGAGGCAGTCGCTGCCTCGAGGACGGCGGAAAGCCCTGGAAGGAGCAAGGATGAGCGGAGTAAGGGTGCTTGTCGGTACACGCAAAGGCGCTTTCGTCCTGACGTCGGATGAGAGGCGCGAGCGGTGGGACGTCCAGGGCCCGGAGTTTGGGGGCTGGGAGATCTACCACCTCAAGGGATCTCCGGCAGACCCCGACCGGCTCTATGCGTCGCAGGACACCGGCTGGTTCGGGCAACTGATCCAGCGCTCAGACGACGGTGGCAGGACGTGGGAGCCGATGGGCAACGAGTTCCGGTATGAGGGCGTGTCCCGCAACCACCAGTGGTATGACGGCACCCCCCACCCATGGGAGTTTGCGCGGGTCTGGCATCTCGAACCATCATCGACCGATCCGGACACAGTCTACGCGGGGGTTGAAGACGCTGCCCTGTTTCGCTCGGTCGACGGGGCCAAGACGTGGCAGGAGCTCCCCGCCCTGCGTGACCACGACTCGGCGCCCTCGTGGCAACCCGGCGCCGGTGGGATGTGCCTGCACACAATCGTTGTGGATCCGAACAACCCCGAGCGGATCTTCGTCGCCATCTCGGCCGCGGGAGTGTTTCGGACCGACGACGCGGGCAAGACCTGGCGGCCGGTGAACCGCGGCCTGCAGTCCGAGGGCATCCCCGACTCGGAGGCCGAGGTCGGCCACTGCGTTCACCGCATCGCGATGCACCGATCGCGTCCAGAGGTGATGTTCATGCAGAAGCACTGGGACGTCATGCGCAGCGACGACGCCGGCGAGTCGTGGCGAGAGATCAGCGGGAACCTGCCGTCCGATTTCGGGTTTCCAATCGAAGTTCACGCCCACGAGCCGGAAACCATCTATGTCGTTCCCATCAAGAGCGACTCGGAGCATTTCCCGCCCGACGGCAAGCTGCGCGTTTACCGCAGCCGGACGGGTGGAAATGAATGGGAGGCGCTGACAAAAGGGCTGCCTCAAAAGGACTGCTACGTCAACGTGTTGCGCGACGCGATGTCCATCGACTCGCTCGATTCGTGCGGCGTGTACTTCGGCACAACCGGTGGGCAAGTCTACGCATCGGCCGACGCCGGGGACACCTGGGCCCCCATCGTCCGGGACCTTCCGGCCGTGATGTCCGTCGAAGTGCAGACGCTGCCATGATCCGCGTTGTGCTCCCGGTGCATCTGCGGACGCTCGCGCACCTCGATCGCGAGGTCGAACTCCATATTGACGGTCAAGCAACGCAGCGCACGGTCCTCGACGCTCTCGAGACGGAGTATCCGATGCTGCGCGGGACGATCCGTGACCACGACACGAAGAAGCGCCGAGCGTTCCTCAGGTTTTTCGCCTGCGGAGAGGATCTGTCCCACGAACCGCCGGACACCCCGCTGCCCGACGCGGTTGCGACGGGGTCCGAGCCGTTCCTGGTCGTGGGGGCCATGGCGGGAGGCTAGAAGAGCAGCAAAAGGGTGGGGCGAGGCGGTCGGGTGTTCAACCGGAGCCGCTGTTATCCTGCCTGTCTTCAAGCCGCTCTTGACGTTGTTCGAGCCGGTCTTCTTGTCGCCTTTGCTGCTCTTCGTACCGGTCCTCGCGTATATCGTCATTCAAACCACCGGCCGGGATCCTCGCCGCCACGACGGCGATGGTGATGATTACGATCAACACCGCTGCGATCAACGAACCTGTCACCTGGCGTGCACGCGATCGCGGGCTATCCGACAACTTCAGTCACCCCCGATGACGGTAAAGGCCGTGAGCGAGAAGAGAATGAAGACCGTGACCCCGAGAACAGGCAGAAACCGACTCAACGAGTGCAGCCAACGCACCACCGCGATCTTGAACGCCAGCACGACCGCCAGCAACACTCCTAGAACCCCGTGAAGGAAGGCTTCGTCAAACCACTCTTCAATACCGAAGTAGGTGAGGCAAGCGATTGCGACGAACAAAGTTACCGGCACGATGGCGTCCCCCACAGAACGGTGCGAGAAAGAAGCTGCGCCCGGTGAGAGGAACGGCAGTTTGAGCTTGCCGTAACCAACGGCCATCATCAACACCTGATAGGCAGCCAGCAGGAGGACGACAACAGTAAGGACGAGTTTCACTTCTGGCACCCGATCACCGGTGATGTTGACGAAGAAGTCTGCCACCTATGCATGCCTATCCGAAAGGCGAGGATCTGGAACCCTCGAGAGCTGTTGCCATGCCCTGGGCAAGACGACCTCCATTATGACGGCCGCCGAAGTGAACAGAGACTGTTCAGCTCCCTCCGATGTCGCATGTGACCGTCCACTTTTACATAGTACGGCCCCCAGGCTGTGGTAAAAAGGAGTCCGAGAGAGAACAAGCCCTGGAACTCCACCTCGTCACGTCCAGGCACCTGCCCCGCCCCATAGGGCAAACCAGTCGGCCGGTTCGCGATGAGTTTCGGCACTTGACCCGGTCTTAATGTCCAAACCTCTGTGAAAGAAAGGCGAGAAGCTACATGACATCACACTCCCCCCTCGCGGTCGAGGCCACTGGCCTCGTCAAGGCCTTCGGCGAGACTCGCGCCGTGGACGGCGTCGATCTCACCGTCCAGAGCGGCTCGGTCTACGGCGTCCTCGGCCCCAACGGCGCCGGCAAGACAACAACGATTCGGATGCTGGCAACCCTGCTTCGCCCGGATGCAGGCAGCGCCACGGTCCTCGGGTACGACATCGTGAAGGAGGCGGACGCGGTGCGGGCCGCCGTCAGCCTCACCGGCCAGCTTGCGTCGGTGGACGAGGACCTCACCGGTCGCGAGAACCTGATCTTGATCGGCCGCCTGCTCGGCCTGAAACGAAGAACAGCGAAGGCCCGAGCCGACGAGCTCCTCGAGGCATTCGGCCTCGCCGATGCGAGTGCGCGGCTGGTCAAGAAATACTCCGGCGGGATGCGACGACGGCTTGACATCGCTGCGAGCATCGTCGTCACCCCACGGCTGATGTTCCTCGACGAGCCCACCAACGGACTCGATCCGCGTTCGCGCAATCAGGTCTGGGACATCATCCGCCTGCTGGTCGCCGACGGGACGACCATCCTGCTCTGCACCCAGTATCTCGAGGAAGCCGACCAGCTTGCCGACGGCATCGCCGTGATCGACCACGGCAAGGTGATCGCCGAGGGAACGCCCGGCCAGCTCAAGGCGTCGGTGGGCACCGGGGCTCTGCACGTGCGTCTGCTGGGCCCCGAGCAGCGGCCGGAGGCCGAGCAGATCCTGAGTCGCAGGCTCGGCGCCCTGCATTTGGAGCCCGACCCGGCCGCTTTGTCCGCCCAGTGCTCAGACGCCGATCGGGCCGCCGAGGCGGTCGCCGACCTTACCCGCTCCGGTGTGCGGATCGCCGACTTCTCACTGGGCCAGCCGAGTCTCGACGAGGTCTTCCTGGCCCTGACCGGCCACCCGGCCGAGGGCGACCCGGTTGAGCAAACCGACGCAATCGAGGAGGAACAACCAGCATGAGCACCACTCCCACGACCGAAACTCGCCTGACGCCCGGCGCCGACCAAGAGGCGGTTCGCAAGGCAATCTCGTCGACCCCACGGCCGCCGCGCGCCGGCGGGCTGTCGGCCGCCATCACCTTCGGGTGGCGCGGGATGCTCAAGGTCAAACACGTCCCCGAGCAGCTCCTCGACGTGACGATCACGCCGGTGATGTTCGTACTGATGTTCACCTATCTGTTCGGTGGAGCGATCGCCGGGTCCACAGCTGAGTATCTCGACTACATCCTCCCCGGGATCCTGGTGATGTCGGTGCTGTTCACAACGGTGTACTCGGGGATCGCTCTCAACATCGACCTCACCAAAGGAGTCGTGGACCGCTTCCGCTCGCTGCCGATCTGGCGCCCGGCGCCGCTCCTGGGATCGCTGCTCGGTGACAGCGTGCGCTACCTGATCGCCGGAACGGTGATCATCCTGCTCGGTGTGGTGCTCGGCTTCCGGCCGGACGCCGGCGTCGGTGGTGTCCTTGCGGCGCTGGCGTTGGTGGTCGTCTTCGCTTTCGGCCTCTCATGGGTCTTCACGACCCTCGGACTGCTGTTGCGCACGCCCAACGCCGTGATGAACGCCGGATTCATGGGGATCTTCCCGCTGACCTTCCTCTCCAATGTCTTCGTCGACCCGACCACATTGCCGACCGTGCTCGAGGAGTTCGTAAAGGTCAACCCGATCTCCATACTGGCGACAGCGTCGCGGGGGTTGATGGGGGGGACGGCGTCGGCAGGAGACATCGCCATTGTGCTGGCGACGGCAGTGGCGTTGACTGTCATCTTTGCTCCGGTAACGACTCGTCTGTACCGAAGAGGCTAAGAGGTTCAACGAAACCTTCTCTCGCTACCGAAGCACCTCTCGCAGCAGCCGGTACGAGCCGGGTACACCGTCGGTAAGGCGCGCTTCCGATCCTGTGATCACCACTACTGTCCCCAACGAGGGCAGGACGGCCAAGAGTTGGCCCGCGTAACCCGCAGCGAACCACGCCGGCGGGTTGGCGTCCACATCACACCACCACGTCAGGCCGTAGGGGCGGTGCTCAGGCGCGCCGCCATCGTTCACCGGCGTCCACGCGGCAGCCACCAATCCTTCATCCATCAAACCGATGCTTCCGTGCCTACCCCCATCCAGCCACAGTTGCCCGAACCTAGCGAGATCCAGGGGGCTCATCTGAAGGTGACCGAACCCGTACGGGATCCCCTCGGTATCTGTCGGCCACGTCCATCCCGAGCAGCCGAGGGGGCCGAGAAGTCTCCGACCCGCATACTCCAGGAGTCCCTCCGGAAGCACCGCCTCGAGCACGGCTGAAGTGAGGTGAGCGGTCCTGTTGTCGTATCTGAATGCGATTCCGGGTGGTCCTTCGGCCGGCAGCGAAAGGATCGCATCGACCCAGGACGATTCAAGCTCCATGACGCGGTCGATGTCGAGAAAGCCGTCGCCTGCAATGCTCACAGTCATCGACAGGAGATGACGGAGCGTAACGCCGGGGTGGTGGTCATGAGCGGCCGGCAGGAACTCGGCGACGTTCGTATCGATGCTCTCAAGGTATCCATCCTGAAGAGCGCACCCAAGGAGGCTGGTGACGACCGGCTTGGTGAGTGAGTAGGTGTCGACGGCTCGGTCGACGTCGTGACCATGAAACGATCGGGTGTGCACCGTGGGACCTGCGGCCACCGCCGCGTGGTCGATATGACCACAGCTCGAACGCCTGCAGATTCGCTCGAGGTCGATGAACAGCTCATGCGCCCTCTTCACCTGGCGGCGCCGGTCGGTGGGTCTCACGGCTTCGGGCCATGCTTGACGCGCCGCTTTGGGTTAGTGATAGCCAAGTTCACCTCCCCAAACTGGTGCCCCTTCCTGTCCATCGTTCGAGCCCTCAACCGGAGCATTATGAGATGGATATGAGTGTAGGACTTGGTTGTGCACACGCGCCTCGCCGACGCTGCAGCTCGAGTATCACAGCGACATGGACCGGAGTGCTCGAAATAGACTTGCGGGCTTGGTGAACGGGCTGGTGCTGTGGTGGCGAGCAGGAGGTGCGAGGTGACGGATGGCTTACTCCCGCCGACATCCGACATTCCTTCCTACATTGCAACAATGAACCGCCTGCGGGACCTTCCCGTGAGGGTTGTTCATGCGGGCCAACGACATGAGCTTCGTCGCGACCTGCTGATCGGGAGGTGCGGAGCGTACCTGGCCGGTAAGGGCGTCCAGTAAGCACCATCTTCAGCGAACAGGGCGTTCGGTGGGGCGCCGGTCTCCAGGGCCTCCCGCATGTGATCTCCCAGATCGGCCGCTATCACAGCGGGCATCCGCATACCATCCTGCGCTAACCTCGATGGGTGACTCATGCCGTGAAAGGCCCGGACGGGAAGCCGATCCGATCTTTCCGCGACCCAAGCTCATGGGCGGCCTGGCTCGAGAAGAACCATGCAGCTTCGCCGGGCATATGGCTGCGACTGGCGAAAAAGTCCTCGAACGTCAAGTCGGTCTCCTACGGCGACGCCGTTGAAGTGGCGCTGTGCTACGGCTGGATCGATAGTCAGGCGAAGGGCGAGGATGAGAACCACAGCCTGCAGAAGTTCACGCCGCGCTCAAAACGGAGTATCTGGTCTAAACGCAACCAGGAGAAAGTTATCGCCTTGATCGATTCGGGGCGGATGAAGCCCGCCGGCTTGATGGAAATCGAGCGGGCGAAGCAAGACGGCCGCTGGGCGGTTGCGTACGATTCACCCAGCACCATGGAGGTACCCAGCGACCTCCAGGCGGCGCTGAACCAAGAGCCCCGGGCGAAGGCGTTCTTCAATACCCTCAACGCCCGCAACCGATACGCGATCCTGTTCCAGGTCCAAACCGCTAAGAGACCCGACACGCGTGCGCGCCGTATCAAGAAGTTCGTGGCGATGCTGGCCCGCGAAGAGAAACTGTACCCGTAACAGTGCAATAGGAGAGTCCGTGATGCACCAGAGACCCCACCGCTGAGGCCACTACGCGCTACGTCACCCCTTGACCGCACCCATGGTGAATCCGGCGATGAATCTTTGCAGGAGGATATTGAAAACCAAGGCGATCGGCAGCGCGACTAATACGACCGCCGCCTGCAACGACTGCCAGTAGAAGACGTCGCCCCGAATCAACTCGGTTGGAACCCCGATGCTTATCGTCTTCTCTGTGGTCGAGGAGACAAAGGCGAGTGCGTAGATGAACTCGTGCGCCGACAGGGTGAAAGCGAAGACAATGACAGCGACGATCCCGGGAAAGGAAAGCGGGATCACAATGTGCAGGAACGCGCCCAGACGGCTATAGCCGTCGACCATCGCTTGCTCCTCGATGTCCTTCGGGATGCCCTTCAGGTATCCGATGAGCAACCACACCGACACGGGGACCGTGATCGTCGGGTAGATAAGAACCATCGACCAGGTGTTGTTCAGCAGCCCAAAGTTTCCCACGACCCGCGTCAGCGGAATAAACAGCAACGTCGGGGGAATCAAGTACACGAAGAAGATGGCGATGCCAAGGGGACCGCTCCATTTCATATTGAGGCGGGCAAGCGCGTAGGCGGTAGGCAGTCCGATTAGGAGTGTGATTGCGACGACGACAAGCCCGACCCACAACGTGTTCCAAGCGAATGTGAGGAACTCCGTCTCGTAGAACAAGAGCCTCCAGTGGTCGAGAGTGGGAGGCAGGTTGTAGATGAACGGGTTGTTCGTCTTCGTGTAAAGGTCAGGATCCGCCTTGAATGAGGTAATCGTGCTCCAGATAAACGGTCCAGCTCCGGCAAGCGCCGCGATGAGCGCGGTGAAGTACAGCGCAATTCGTCCACCGATCGCGTGACGGCGACGCTGCCGGCGGCGGCCTTCGACCTCGCCCTTGTCCGTGAGGTCGATGCTCCCACCAGTGGATCTCTCGACACGCTCGTCAGCATCGAGCGCCATCGGCTACATCACCTCCCTGTGCCGAACCGCTTGGAGGATAGCGATCGCCGCGGTCAGCAACAGCGGGAACAGGAAGAGAGCCACTGCCGCGCCCTGGGCGAGGTCACCGCCCTCGATGCCCTTGAAGAACGCCCAGCTGGACAAGACCTGGGTCGACTGCGTGGGTCCCCCTCGGGTCAGGATGAAGACGACCGTCATGTCTGCGAAGGTGAGGATCGCGCCGAAAAGCACGGCCACCGCAGTGATCGGCAGCGTAAGGGGGATGCTGATCTCCCATAACTTGCGCCAGAAGCCGGCGCCGTCGACCTCCACAGCGTCGTTGATGTCGGAGGGGATCGCCATGAGCCCCGCCATGATGATGACGGTGGCGACGGGGACGATGCGCCACACATGCACGGCGATGATCGACCCCATCGCGAGGACCGGGCGCCCCAGGTAGTACATGTTCGCCTCGATGAACCCGAACCATCGAAGCACCCAATCGATGGGGCTGAAGATCGAGTTGAGCAACCATAACCACGACACCGCCGCCAGTGACACGGGGGTCGTCCATGGCAGCAATACGCAAAAGCGGACGAACCACTTCCCCTTGAAGTCCTTGACCAACACCGTCGCGAGAATGTGCGCGATCAGGACGATCAGCACCATAGAGACCCCGGTGAAGATGATTGTGTTCCAGAAGGAGGTCCAGAACACGCTCGACGACAAGATTGTCCGCCACTGGCGGAGTCCCACGAAGTCGAGGCTCGGGTTCCCTGTCGTCACGTCGCTGAAGCTGAAGAGGATGGCGAGGAAGAACGGGAACGCTACAAGGCCGATGATGTAGACGACAGTCGGCAATAGGAACAGCTTCGCCAATAAATCCTCTCGGTCGGCGAGTTTTCGCCGCGCCGGTGCCGCTCGATGCCTTTGGTCCAACGTGGGAGCCTCTACGCTCACCGTCCCGGCCCCGTTGACCTATGCGCCAACGTCACAAGCGCACCGGCCTTGGCTCGGTTCGTTCCCCGGTCTTGCTGTCGAAGAAGCGCAGGTCCCTCTCGTGAATCGCGAAGCGTTCGTCTCGATCCTCGGAGACGGCCACATCCACGGTAGCCGGGATCCGGGAGATGATGTGGGCATCGTCGTGGCCGAGGCCCGAAACGGTCGCATAGACATGCCGGTCGCCCGACAGGTATTCGATGCGGTAGACCCGAACGTCGACCTTCAGAACATTGTCACCTTGGCTCTTGATCGCCTCGACCGGTAGAAAGTTTTCGGGCCGGAAACCGAGGAGGTGATCCCCTCGGTCGATAAGGTTCATCGGTGGCGATCCGATAAAGGTCGCAACGAAGGTGTCGGCAGGGTCAGAGTAGACCTCCTTCGGGGGACCGATCTGGCGGACCTTACCTTTGAAGATCACGGCGATCCGGTCCCCCAGGCCCATGGCCTCGACCTGATCGTGAGTCACGTAGATCGTCGTCGTGCCCAGCCGTTCCTGGAACCGCTTGAGCTCGTCGCGGGCACTCGTGCGCAGCTTCGCGTCGAGATTGCTGAGCGGCTCGTCGAGGAGGAATACGTTTGGGTCGCGGACGATCGCCCGTGCCAGCGCCACACGCTGACGCTCGCCGCCGGACAGGTTGCGGGGCTTACGATCGAGCAGCCGGTCGATTCCGAGAAGCTCCGCAGCCCACTCAACCTTCTTTTGCCGCGCGTCTGCGTCGATCCCTGCCGCCTTCAGCGGGAAGTCGATGTTTTGCAGGACGCTCTTGTGTGGATAGAGCGCGTAACTCTGGAAGACCATCGCGATACCGCGTGCTCGGGGCGGGAGTCCGTTCACCACGTTCCCGCCGATCAGGACCTCGCCCTCTGTCGGTTCCTCGAGTCCAGCGATAACCCGCAGCAAAGTCGTCTTTCCGCAGCCGGACGGGCCGAGCAGCACGAGATACTCGCCCGCGCTGGTTGCGATATCGACGCCGTCGACCGCCCTGACACCGCCGGTCTCGAAGTGCTTCTTCAGTCCCCGCACCTCGACGACGTGCGCCATATTGAGTCCCCCATCGTCCCGGGGTGGTGGAGCCCCCGTCTGCGTTGCCGGGTTCAGTCCTACGGGATCAGCCTCCGCCGACAAGGCCCTCGCTCCGCCACTTGCCGAAGATCTGCTCGCACTCCTCGTGCGCCTGCTCGACCGACTGCTCGGCTTCCTGCTTGCCACGCGCGACGCGGGCGAGCATGTTAGGCAGGACGAACGTGCCGTTGATCTCGCCGATGGCCGGGCTCGCCGGTCCGGGATGGCCGAGGTTCGTGGACCAGTCCAGCGCCGTTTTGAGCGGCTGAAGCTTGGTCTCATCATCGCCCTCGAGCGCGAACGGGTCTTCGTCGAGCCACCCATCCATCTGCGGCACCTGGTCCGGATAACCCGGGAAGTCGTACATCTTCGACTCATAGGAAACGCGCGCCAGGTTGGCAGTGTAGTGAAGCAGGAACTCCTGAGCGGCATCGAAGTTGGTAGAGAACTCCGGTGCGATCCAGTTGTACATCACGTGCTGGGCTGCCATCTGATCCTTGGGTCCCTCGAGCGCCGGCACAAAGAAGATGTCCTTCGCTATGTCCGGGAGGCTCTCTTGCGCGGTGCGCCAAGCTGAGATCGAGTTGAGAATATAGCTCAACTGTCCGGAGATGAGCCCCTCGTTGTTCGACGCCGGGTTCCATGCGAATACTTCCTCGGTCATCGCCCTGTCGAATAGCTCCTGCGCATACTGGACCGCCGCGATGGTGTCGTCGGACATCAGAGTCACGTTCTCGTTCTCGTCCTGCACGTAGCCACCGTACGACCAGAGCAGGGCGCGGGCATACATGTTCGAGTCGAGCTCCTGCGACAGGCCGAGGCCCATTTGTATGTTCTGCTCACTGAAAATCCGTCCGCCCCCTTCGAGGAGCTCATCCCAGGTCGACGGCCCATCAGGCAGATCGACCTTTTCCCACAGAGATTTGCGGTAGTCGCCGGGATCCGGCGACCACGCCGGTGCATAGGCGTAGTAGTTCTCCGTCGTCGGATTGAAACTCGATTTCTGGCACAACCCCAGCTGTTCGCCGAAGCGCTTGTTCGCCTCGTCCATCAGGTCGTTCATGGAGTGAACGCTGGGCTCGTATTGGGACAGCGTCGCAATGAACTGAATGAGGTCGTGCCCCTCACCGGCGGAGATTTCGGATGAGACACGCGCCGGGATCCCGGTTACATCGATATGGTCGACCGTGACGTTGACGCCGACCTGCTCGCCCCACTCTGTCGCCCAGTCATCGAACCACACATCGTGCTGCGGGACGAAATGGCTCCACAGCAGGATGCGGAGATCACCGGACAATTGGCTCGACGGCTCTCTGAAGACCGGCGACGGCCCGGTGCCCGAGGGGGTCTGCCTGCTCGGTGCATCCTGCCCTTGCCCGCAAGCGGCCGCCACCGCGGCGACGCTTACGCCCTGGATGAACCTCCGTCGCGAGACCTGGTACCGGTTGTTCCGCGGAGTCACGATGCGCCTCCTTCATCAACTCCCACGGAGGAAGCGGGCGGCTCACCGGTGAGGGAACCTGTTCGGCGGGAACCTGTTCGGCGGGAACCTGTTCGGCTGGACCTATCGGATAGGCCCGTCCCCCGTTCCGGAAGGTCCGTACGCTCCTCCCCTTGCAGCGACCGTAGCACTTCCAGAACCGGTGTGCTGTGATGGCCCCCTGCCGCTGAACTACGGTTGCCTGGCCAAGTCGCCCGCCCTCATTTCTACCCAGCCGCTTTCCAGTGCACTCCAATCACGGCCCGAGCGCGCTCTATTCGGCTCGGTGTCCCGCTCGACCCTCGGATCCGGACCCAGGGTCCGTTTCGGCGGCCTTGCGATCCAGTTCTTCGGCTCGCTCTCGCTGACGCTGAGCCTCTTCGGCGTACCGGCTAGCCTGAAGCTCGGCCTCACCCGCCTCCCTTGCCCGTAACTGGGCCTCGTCTCGGTGTTCGGTCGCCTTCTCCCGTTGCCGCTCCTCGTTCTTTGCTCGAGCACGCTTCGAAACTGCAAAGGCGATTGCTGCAAGCACGATCAATGCTGCCACAACGATGACGATGATCGACCAATCAGGCATACGCACCCTCCTTGGGTAGTACCCGTAGCGTTCCCTCGATTCCCGCCCTCAAACCGGCGGCCACTGGTCGTAGCTTGGCAGTGTCAGAAAGGCCTGCGGATGAAGTCGGGGCCCCGAAGGTCGCCAAGACGACTGCAACCAGGAGTGGCGCTCCGATTCCGAGGATCCATTTCGATGCCGAGCTCCCGGCCACGTAGAAACTCCAATACCCAATAGCGACGAGCGCGCAGAGCTCGAGCACGAAACGCAAAACAAGGTTCGCCGACTTGATGGTCTCCATCTTTATCCCTTCTCTTTCAGCGGTCGAGACTTTGTTGCCAAGCCGGGTGCGCCTACCTCCCAACCACCTAATCGGGCGCGTAAAGTCGGGTCCTTGGTTCGTTCTATAGACCACCGGCAGCGCCGCCAAGACGGGTCTCGTCAGCGCGGCGCTGGCCATAGGGGCGGTGTTGCCGGCGGTGACTTGCCATCTGTAGAAACGTCCGGATCCGGTTCAGGTGGGATGCTATCGTCCAAAGCCGAGGCTCAGCAGCACCCGCAGTGCCATTTGAGTGTCCGTGGGAAGACAATCAAGGAGGGCGCCACTCATGAAAGCCACCAGGAGCCGCTTGATCCCCCTGTCCGCCATGGCCTTGTCTCTGCTGCTTGCCCTCGTTGCCCCCGTGCCGTCTGCATGGAGCTCGAATGGTCCGAGCGCGCGCCCAGCAGGCAATTTCCAGCAGGCTTCGGCGAAGGGGGGCCAAGCCCCTATCGTTATCGGACACCGGGGCGCAAGCGGGTATCGCCCGGAGCACACCCTGGCCTCCTACAAACTCGCCATCGACCTTGGAGCGGACTTCATCGAGCCGGACCTCGTCTCGACCAAGGACCATGTGCTCGTCGCCCGGCACGAAAACGAGATCTCCACCACCACCAATGTCGCCGATCATCCTGAATTCGCCGACCGCAGGACGACTAAGGTAATTGATGGTATCGAAGTCAACGGCTGGTTCACCGAAGACTTTACGCTCGCCGAGCTAGAGACGCTTCGCGCAATCGAGCGCCTGCCAGACTCACGTCCGGCCAACACCGCGTTCGACGGGCTCTACAAGATTCCGACGCTACAGCAGGTGATCGATCTCGCCAAGCGGGAACATGTGGGCATCTACCCGGAGACCAAGCACCCAACCTACTTTGACAGCGTTGGGCTCTCACTCGAGGAGCCGTTAGTGAGAACGTTGCGCGCGAACGGCTATCGGGGAGGGCAAGCGCCCGTTTACATCCAGAGCTTTGAGGTCGCCAACCTCAAGGACTTGAATTCCATGACCGGGCTGCCTCTGGTCCAACTGGTTGATGAAATCGGTCAGCCTTACGACTTCGCCGCCTCGGGAGACCCACGCACCTATGCAGACCTCATTACGCGCAAAGGACTCATGGACATCGCCCACTACGCCGAGGGCATCGGCGTCAACAAGACGCTCATCGTTCCATGGGACGAACAGAATCGTCTGGAGGCGCCCACTCAGCTCGTACAACGCGCCCACAAGGCGCACCTCCTCGTTCACGCGTGGACCTTCCGCAACGAGAACGAATTCTTGCCGGCGGATTTCCAGCGCGGCAACCCCTCGAGTCCGGTCTTCCTCCAGGCCTATGGCGACGCTCCGGCCGAATACAGGCTGTTCTTTCGGCTCGGCGTCGACGGCGTGTTCAGCGACAATCCCGACACGGCGGTCGCCGTACGCGCGGCGTTCCTTGGCACTCGAAGCCGGGAGCGGCCGGCAGCGTGACTGGGAGCCGGGCTGGGGGCCCGTTTGGTGCGAGTCGAGCTGTCTGCCTCCTCCAATTGGCCGTCGCAGAGCCGGATAGCTCAAAGCCAGAATAGTCTGGATGCCCACGAGCAAGGAGGAACGGATGGCTGATCACTACGAGGCTGAGGTGAACGAAGGCGGCATCAACATGGCCAACTTCAATCGTCAGCTCAACAACAGGTGGGAGCAGGGCTGGAGGCTCGCTCGTATCTTCGAGCAGGCGGGCAATACCATCATCGTTTGGGAGCGCAGGGGGTCCCATGAGGCTCGTGAACGGGTGGGAGGCCGCTTGCGCCGATCCTGATTCTGGTATCTGTCTCGCAGCCGATGAGTTGGCGGCGCACCGCGGGTCTAGAGAAGAGAGCGGAGAAGCTTGCCGCACCACGACCAACGAACAGGAGGCGGATATGAACCTGGGAGAACATGCGTTCAGCGGTTTCTCGGTCGACGACACCGCGAAGGCCGAAGAGTTCTACGGGCAGACGCTCGGACTCGAGGTATCGGAGTTGCCGCAGATGGGCCTGCTGCAGGTGGCCATCGCCAACGGCGGCAACGTGCTCATCTACCCGAAACCCAATCACACGCCGGCCACCTTCACTGTCCTCAACTTTCCCGTAGACGACGTCGACAATGCCGTCGACGAGCTCGCCGCACGCGGAGTGCGGTTCGAGTCCTACGAGGGCGACATCGCGACCGACGAGAAGGGCGTCGCTCGCAACGGAGGCCCGCCCATCGCATGGTTCAAGGACCCCGCCGGCAACATCCTGTCAGTGCTCGAAACGACCTGATCCCAGAGCGAGCCTGCCGGCTGCCTCGAGACAGATCCTGGCGGTCCCGTGTGCCGTTATGGCCCGAGTATGATTCCGCCGTGCGAGGATGGCCGCGGTGAGCATCGAATTCTTGTTGACATCGTTCATTGTTGTCGCTACACCTGGGACCGGCGTTCTCTATACGATAGCGGCCGGCTTCTCGCGTGGCGCCCGCGCAAGTCTCATCGCTTCGGTCGGATGCACCCTCGGCATCGTCCCCCACATGGTGGCGGCGATCACGGGCCTTGCGGCGCTGCTACACACGAGCGCAATGGCGTTCCAGATTCTCAAGTATCTGGGTCTGGCCTATCTCCTCTATATGGCGTGGAGCACGCTAAGGGATAAGGGCGCCCTCACAGTGGAGAAGGACACCGCCCCACAATCAGCAGGGAAGGTAATCATTTCCGGCATCTTGATCAACATCCTCAATCCCAAACTCACGATCTTCTTCTTTGCGTTCCTGCCGCAGTTCGTGAGTGCAAATGATCCAAATGCGTTCCTCCGCACGGTCCAGCTAAGCGCCGTTTTCATGCTCCTCACATTCGTCGTCTTCGTCGGCTACGGGAGATTCGCCGCCGCGATTCGGAACCACGTCATCTCACGTCCTCGGGTGCTGACCTGGATGCGACGTGTCTTTGCAAGCGCGTTTGTCGCCCTCGGCGCCAGACTCGCGTTCACCGATCGGTGACCGCCAGCGAGTAGTCGTTCAGGCGTGCTGGAAGTGGAGTTTGGTCGAAGCGGAGGTCGGTGGAAGCGGAAACCCTGCGCCGCTGGCTGGGAAGCCTACGCCCATCTGGCGTCGCGTCGGCACTCACGATGTCTGCGGACAACCCGAGAAACCCGCTCCTGGATGCCCGGTGTCTTTATCGATCGCGCGGGAACTCACCTCTCTCCTCAGACGGCCTTCGGTTGAACTCCTCCATCCAGCCATCTACCGAGCGCCGGTCGGTGATGTCGATGCC
>JACDDL010000134.1 GCA_013817045.1 Actinomycetota bacterium
CGATGCCGCGAACCGACACACCGTTGTGCTCGAAGAAGCCACGATCTTCTGCGGCAACAACCGCCTGCTTGAGGTACCGAGGGAGCTCGGCAGTATCGACAAGGAATCTCCGAACCTCGTCGCTGTAGGTTCCGATGAGCTCCCCGTCCCGATCGTAGACCTCGGCGGAGGAAGCCAGCGGCACCTCCTTGGGCAACGGGATCGATGCGAACGCGTAGGTGATCAGCAGTATGCCAAGTCCCAGGAACAGCGTGACCAGTGGGAGGAGCCATCCGAAGCGGAGCAGCGCAGGCGCCCTCGACGGCGTGGCTGAGGCGGGATTTGTCATCTGGACAAAGCGCGTTCAGTAGCGCCGAGGCGTGTGGTCAACCCCTCTTGCGTTGTTTGCTCGGAGCCCCGTCCGAGGCAAATCGGCGCCCTGCCGAGTCGGCGCGCAGCAGGTGGTTCCACCCGCAGTCAATGCACACTTCAACGGCATAGCAGGTGAACTCGTCATGCTTCCCGGACAGCTCCTTGAGCCACTCCGGCGGATAGACGACCCGTCCGTTGTTGTGCTTCAGACCGTCCCCGTAGACGTAACGGACCCTTTTAAGGGTCGAGTGGGAGCAGATCGGGCACGGAGCCTGCGATGGTTCGCCGATATTCTTGGCGGCCCGCATCAACTCTGGGTGGGCGTCACAAACATCTGTGGTGGCCAGCGTGCCCCGCTTGAGCGCCACTATCGAAGCCCGGCGCGCCAGGCTGTAGTCGACCGTCGGCCCCCCCGGAAGCGCCGGCATGCCGGTGGGATCGAACGAGCGCCCTGATGTCGTCATGGACCGATGGTAAACGCACCATCGGACAAAGGGCCCTCCCCACCGGACCGGCCTCGAGGCACAGGGCCTCTCCTTGGACTCGTGGTAACGTGTCGATATATCGAGACGATATATCGGCCGCAACCTAGTGATTTCGGAAGTGGTGGTCCCTCTTCATGAAGCAAACCGGCATCCTGGAGTTGGCCGTGCTCGGGCTCCTGAAAGAGCGCTCCATGCACGGCTACGAGCTCAGAAAACAGCTTAGCGCCAAGCTTGGTCCGCTGTGGCACGTCTCGTGGGGATCCTTGTACCCGGCTCTGAGACGGTTGGCGCGCCAGGGTGCGGTCGACAAGGTGGCGGAGAACGGCCCCAGTCGGGGGCCAGGGCGAAACAAGACCGTGTACCGAATAACCGCCGTGGGTGAGGAGCTGTTCGATGGATTGTTGCGCGAACCCGGCGCGGTGCCCGATCCCGAGCTCTTCGCCTTGAAGGTGGCCTTCTTTCGCTACCTGCAGCCCGAGATGCGTGTGGCAATGCTCGAACGGCGGCGTATCTACCTGCAGGACAAATTGGCGCAGTTCAAGTCGAACCTGCGCGACTACCGGGAGCGCATCGACAGCTACGCGTTGACCTTGCAAGACCACGGCATGGCCGTGGTGGAAGACGACATCGAGTGGATCGACGAGCTCATCTCGAGAGAAAAGAGCCTCGGCGCAGCAGCCGTCGCAGACAAATCCAGCAGCACATCGCCGACCAAGCTCTAAGAAGCTCTAGGACCAGGAAGAGAAGTTCGGATCATCCAAACAGTCCCAGGTGGGGGAAGCTTGGGGAAGAAGGAGGTAGAGATGGAAAAGATAAGAGTGGGCATTGTGGGAGTTGGGAACTGCTCCTCCTCGCTTGTTCAAGGAGTGGAGTACTACGCGAAAGCGCGCTCTGATGAGAAGGTCCCGGGTTTGATGCACGTCGACTTGGGCCCCTATCACGTATCAGATCTCGAATTCGTGTGCGCTTTCGACGTCGACAGCAACAAGGTCGGGCTTGATCTCGCCGACGCAATATGGACCGAACCCAACAACACCACGAAGTTCGCCGACGTTCCCCCAACCGGAGTGTCCGTCCTGCGAGGGCACACTCTCGACGGACTCGGGCAGTTCTACTCACATGTCATCGAGGAGTCGGCCCAGGAACCGGTCGATATCGTCGATACGCTCAAGGCGACAGGTACCGACGTGCTCATCAACTACCTGCCGGTCGGTTCCGAACAAGCTGCACGCTTCTATGCCGACGCTGCTCTTGAAGCCGGCGTTGCGTTCATCAACTGTATGCCGGTGTTCCTTGCAAGCAATCAGGAATGGGCCGATCGTTTCGTCAAGGCAAACGTGCCGATCATCGGCGATGACATCAAGAGCCAGCTCGGTGCGACCATCTCCCATCGAGTGCTGTCCAAGCTATTCGAGGACAGGGGTGTCGTGATCGACCACACCTATCAGTTAAACTTCGGTGGGAACATGGACTTCATGAACATGCTCGAGCGCGAGCGCCTGGTGTCGAAGAAGATCTCGAAGACTCAATCCGTGACCTCTCAGATCAAGTCCGGGATCGACAGCGAAGACATCCACATTGGACCATCGGATCACGTCCCCTGGCTCAAAGATCGCAAGTGGGCCTATATCCGGATCGAGGGACGCGAGTTCGGTGACGTGCCCGTGTCGATGGAGCTCAAGCTCGAAGTATGGGACTCGCCCAACTCGGCCGGTGTGGTGATCGACGCGGTGCGTTGTGCAAAGCTTGCCAAGGATCGCGGTGTGGGAGGCCCCCTTCTCGGGCCGAGCAGCTACTTCATGAAGTCGCCGCCGACGCAGTACTCCGACAACGAAGCCCATGAGCTCGTCGAAGCCTTCATCGAAGCCTGACCGCACGGGATTCACCCGTGCGTAACGTTCCGCAACCTCAAGGACTGGCTCTCCTCGTTGGGAGCCAGTCCTTTTCGCAGGCGGCCGACGGCCTCGCCCAGGCCGCTTTTGCAAGTGTCCTGGTGTTGGACGCCCTTGACCAAGGCGTCCCGACGCGCATCTTGGGGTTGCTTGCCCTGACCCTCATCCCCTATTCGTTGATAGGGCCGTTCGCCGGCGTGTTCGTCGACCGGCTCGAGCGGCGGAGGTTGTTGGTCTGGACCAATGTCGTGCGCGCTGCGGTGCTTCTGGCTTTCCCCCTGTGGTCCACCCTCCTGCCGGGTGAGATCCCGCTCTATGCAGGGATCTTGACGGTCCTGGGGCTGGGAAGGTTGTGGCTCACGACCAAGAGCGCAGTCCTTCCACTCCTCATCCCCGAAGATGGTCTCCTGCGGGTCAACGCTCTCTCCAGTGGGTGCGGGATGATCTCCGCGCTGATAGGAGGCGCCGGAGGAATAGCGCTGACTGGCTGGATGGGAGTAGACCG
Source organism: Actinomycetota bacterium (assembly GCA_013817045.1). Classification (GTDB taxonomy): domain Bacteria; phylum Actinomycetota; class CADDZG01; order CADDZG01; family WHSQ01; genus JACDDL01. The sequence continues at coordinate 3,234 of JACDDL010000134.1, forward strand.
CGCCCTCGCCGCGGCCGGCCTTCTCTACCTTGGCGCAGCCGGTGGGTCATGGATGCTGCAACTTCCGCCCGGGCCACGGCTCGGCCTCAAAGAACCACTGGTGCGGGCCGCCGCCGAGGTTGCGACTCAGCTGAGGACCGGCGTCGCCCAGGTCTGGGCCCATCTGCGGGCCCGCCTGCCGCTGGTGGCCATATTCATGTCCAGGACGGTCGCAATGTTCATCGCCATCGTTGCCATCCTGGTCATCAAGAGGGAGTTTCCCGGTGCGGATGGCCGCAGCGGCCGGCTGTCCGCCGGCGCCCTGTCGCTGGGAGCGGCAGGGGTCGGAGCCTTCCTGGGCACACTCACGGCCGGCTTTCTGGGCAGGAGAATGAGCAAGCCCGCCCTCATGCTGGTGGGATTCGGCGTCTCCGGGATCGGGATAGTGGCCCTCGGAGGGGTTCCCAGCCTCGTGGCAGTCGCCTTCTTCACCGGAATAGCCGGGTACGGGAGCTTCATCATCAAGGTCGCGGTCGACGCTCAACTGCAGCAGGTGCTGGCGAACGCGTTCCACGGGCGGGCCTTTTCCCTCTACGACATTCTCTACAACCTGGCAAGCGTCCTGGCCGGGATCATCGTGGTTGTGTTCGAGGGCGCGCCGCTCCGGAGCCTCGTGCTTCTCGCGGGCCTGGCGACCCTCTTGCTCACCGTTGCGTTGGGGATCGCAATGCAGCGCGCCGGGATGTTCGGCGCGCCGGGACATGCTCCTTTGATCGAGTCCCAGGGTTAGCCGGGGCGCCGGTGAGGTAAAGGGTCGCCCTTTGAGGTCGCTCCACAGCACCACCGTGTGGGACATGCGGCGGTCCTTCTTCCATTTGCGGGTGATGGCGGGACAAGCGATCCTCAATCATTAGTCGTCGAGCGGAGTCACGTATCCTTTGTAGAAGTCCTCGATCTCGGCGGGGCCTCGGAGGGCCGGGCGAGAACGAACGGAGATTCCCTTGGATCTGACCGAGAGTTACTTGAAGGTTATCCCAGAAGATGTCCGGCAGCGCTACGAGCTGCTGGAGACGCGCAACGCAGCTCAAATCCTGGCTGCGACAAACCCGGCTGAGTTCGAAGAGATCCTGGAAGTGTTGCGCGACTTCAGGCTCGCCCCCAACGACATCACTCAGGCTGGGGGAAACAAGTCACGAGTTGCCATCCGGCTAGACGGGGAATTTCGAAAGCTGGGCTGGCGAGAGGGGCGGCACGACACGACAGTCAAGTCTGTACTCACCGTCATGCCCTACGCCGCCGAGGGCGAAAAGACGGCCCGGATCATCGAGACCGAGGTCACGAGCCAGGGTTACAAAGTGGACAACGTAAAGGGTCGGGTTGCGCTGGACGTGGAGTGGAACGCTAAAGACGGAAATCTGGACCGAGATGTGGGCGCCTATCGAGCGCTCTATGAGACCAGCGTAATCGACGGAGGGGTCATCATCACCCGGACCCAAGAGGACCTGCGAGGGTTGGCGACGCGGCTGGGCGTTAGGCGCTTCGACACAACTACGACAACAAACCTGGGGAAGCTGGAGCCTCGCATGACTCGCGGGGACGCTGGCGGCTGCCCGCTGCTCGTCGTGGCGATCACGGACCGCTGCCTCGAAACGTAGACGCTCGCAGCGCTACCTGTAGGCCGGATACTGGCGACCTTGGGGCATTACTGAGGGGTCGGCCTCTTCCCCCCACGCAACCCAACCAGCTCGCGGATAGCGGGCGAACAGCTCAAGGTAGGGGCCGGGGCTGCACGCCTCAATAACGTCGTACAGTTCGTCAGGCTTGCGGCTGTGTTCGCGTTTACGGCTGGCGATGAGGTTGACCTGACGCCGCCCGGGATCGAGGGTCCGGAGCTTCCCCTTCACCCCGAACAGGACAGGCTCAGTGACGTTGCGGAAGTAGAAACCGACGCCACGGCCGTCACTGCCCCCATCCTTCCTGATTTTGTGCCAAATGAGCACGGTCTTGTATGTGAAACCCCATGCCTCCAGCACTCGCATGCCCTCAACCAACAGGGCGTTCGGCACCCAGAGATAACAATGGGATTGCTCCGCAACGACGTAGCTGACCGGCATCTCAGCGACTTCCTTCCAAGTCAAAGTGTTGTACCGAGATAGCCTGCGATGCTCGGGCGCGACCTTCCCGGTGCGGTTCTGGAAACGCCAGGGCGGGTCCGCAAGGATCGTCCCGAAAGGTTCGTGGCCGAGCTGGTCAAGCGACAAACCCCGCCAGCGCTCCCCATCGGGTGCTGGGGCGCCGAACAGTCTCTTCATCCGTCACCTTCACGGAGTTCAGCCAGGGTCTTGCCATCGAGACGCGGTACCCGCCACCGCAACCAGCCATCGACCGACCCGACTCCGAGAACGTGCTTCGCCGCAGCGGAAGGCGTTGCATAGACAGCACGATCGACCCGGATGTTCCCATCGCTCTCCAGTCTGCCTTCGATGTCGGGTGCAGAGCGGCGGCGGATCACGAGCGTTTCAGGAGCTTGCAAGGTGCCTCTCTTGAGTAGGTCTCCGAGGGAGACCGTGCCGGTTGTTCTCGCAGCCATCCTTCTAGCACCTCCCTGCGACAAAACGCCGTAAAGATCTACAGATCTAAAGATCTAACACACTTGCGCTGAGAAGGAGGGTTTTGGGTGCCCAAATCCGCGATCTGTAGGTAAATTTTAGGGGCGCTACAGATACCCTCCCGGCGCGCCGGGACATGCTCCTTTGATCGAGTCCCAGGGTTAGCCGGGCAGGGCCGTCTCAGGACCACCCTGAGGGGCGGCGGGCGACGAGCATGAGCTCGGGGTGCTCCAGGTCAGGAGCACGACGCGCGTAGCCGCCGGGCTCGACCGCCCACACCTTCTCCGGGATCAACCCGACTCCCAGCGCAAGAAGCCTGAGCTCACGCGGCGTGTATACGCCCGTCCACAGATCCACCTGCTCCGAGCTCCCGTCCTCGGTGGTGATCTCGGCGAGCTCGTGGACCAGCCCCGCATCCGCGTCGAAAGCTGCACCGGAGCGGGGATGGCGCGCCTCGTAGAGCGAGCTGAATGCAGTCACGACCACGCGCCCACCCGGCCGCGCGGCTTCCGCCATGCGCTTCAGGACGAGCGAATCGTCCCGGCCCATCAACCCGAAAGCCCCTTGGCACAGCGAGATCACCGCATCGAACTCGTCGTCGAAGGGCATCTGACGGGCGTCGACCTCGAAGAAGGCGGCGCGCACACCTGCGCTCCGGGCAGCGTCCGCAGCTATATCCAGGAACCGTGCCGAGACGTCAACTCCGGTCACGCTCAGTCCCGACTGCGCGAGGGCGACCGCGTGTCTTCCGGGCCCGCAGCCGACGTCGAGGATGCGGGCGCCCTTGGGAAGCCGGAGCGTCTCGATCAGAAAGGCCACCTCCTGTGAGGTCCCCTTGGTGAAGTTGTATCGAAGATAAGCCTCGCCCAGCCGGTCGGCCACCGCGGCGAAGTAAGGTTCGCCCGGATGTCCCGGAGCCTCAGTCACCCGGGCGCCGGGCCGCTCTCGGGGCCGGGCGGGCGAGGTGGGATGCCCCTTTCGTGGGCCCACTCCAGCAGGCGCCGGCGCGCCTCCTCCTTGCCAAGCTCCCCTTCGTCCAGACGCAGATCTAGCAGATACGCCAACGCCTCGCCGACCACGGGACCGGGCGGCGCGCCGATGAGCTGCATGACCTCGTGGCCGTCGAGCTCGGGCCGCAACCTCGCGAGCTCCTCTCTTGCGGCGAGCTCGGCGATGCGACGCTCGAGCTCGTCCATCCGGCCTGCAAGGCGTTTGGCCTTTGCCGGATTGCGGGTGGTGCAGTCGGCTCTCACCAGGGCGTTCAGGAGCGGGAGCAGAGGGCCTGCATCGCGCACGTAGCGCCGCACCGCCGCATCGGTCCACCCCAGCCGGTAGGTGTGGAACCTGTGATGCAGCCGGATTATCTCGCTCACGGTGTTCACCATGTCGTTGGGAAAACGCAGCGCAGTCAGCCGTGTCTTTGCCATCTGCGCACCCACGACCTCGTGATGGTGGAAGGAGACACCCTCGGGACCGATGCGGCGGGTGCGAGGTTTGCCGATGTCGTGCAGCAACGCCGCCAACCTGAGCTCTCGAACCGGATCGGTGCGCTCGACGACTGCAAGGGTATGGCGGAAGACATCCTTGTGCCGGTGAACTGGGTCCTGCTCCAGCTTGAGTGCACTCAACTCGGGCAGAAACAGGCCCGCGAGGCCTGTGGCCTCTGCCCGCTCCAGGGCCTCTGCCGGCGCCGGCCCAACCATCAGCCGCACCAGCTCGTCGCGGATGCGCTCGGCCGAGACGGTGGTCAGACGATCCTTCAGATCCGTGATGGTGTCCTCCACGGCGGGGTCGATGCGGAACTCCAATTGGGACACGAAACGAAACGCCCGTAGCATCCGGAGTGGATCGTCGAGGAACGACTCCTCGGGCGCAATCGGAGTCATCAGCCGCCGCTCCCTCAGGTGCTCCCGCCCGCCGAAGGGATCGATCGCTTCTCGCTCGGGAAGACGGACCGCCATCGCATTGACGGTGAAATCCCGGCGCGCCAGGTCGGTGACGACGTCACCGACGAAAGCCACCTCCGGGTGGCGGGAGTCCGGTCCGTAGCTTTCGCTCCGGAAGGTCGTGATCTCGAATGCGATCCCGTCGATCTCGCCGCCGACCGTCCCGAATCTCATGCCCTGAGCCCAGACCGTGTCGGTGAAGCGGCGCAGGATCCCCAGGGTCCGTTCCGGAGGGGCGTCGGTCGAGAAATCGAGATCGACATGCGGGCGACGCAGGAGGGCGTCACGGACCCACCCGCCCACCACGT
>JACDDL010000135.1 GCA_013817045.1 Actinomycetota bacterium
CCCCTGTCCCATCGATTATCTGAAGGCGGTGCTCGACGGCCTGCAGCGATCTGATCGGTCCGTCCAGCTCGCCCAGGGACCGTCCCGCCACGAGGGCAACCGACACTGCGGCGAGGATGTGGCCGAGGGCGTGGGCGCCGAGCAGCCGGGTCTCGGTCCGAAGCTCCTCCCCTCCGGCGGCCACCGTGAGGGTCGTCCCCCTCTCGGTCACCTCCACGCTGTGAGCGGTCACGTCTGGGCGCACCGAGCCCTCCAGCCCGTAGCGAACGACTCTGATTCCCTCGGTGGCGTCGGCGAGCGCACGCACCTCGGGGTCGTCCACGTTCATGACCGCCGTCCCGCCGGGCGGCAGGCACCGGACGATCTCGTACTTGGCGCGCCGGATCGCATCCATCGAGCCGAAGCGCTCGAGATGGGCGGGGCCGATCGAGGTGAGCACTCCGATGCGGGGGCCCGCGAACCGGCACAGCTCGGCGATCTCACCCTCCCCGTAGGCGCCCATCTCGACCACGAAGAAACGGTGTTGCGGCCGAAGATTCTCGTTGATCGTCCGGCACACTCCGAGTGGGGTGTTGAAGGAGCCCGGAGTTGCGAGCGCGCTGCCCGGCGGGCCGATCAGGCGCTCGATGGCGAACTTGGTCGAGGTCTTGCCGTACGAGCCCGTCACCCCCACGACCACCGGACCAACCTCGGCGAGCTTCCGGCGCGCCGAGGTGCCATAGCGGCGGTTGATCGCAGCCTGGACCGGTGTCAGGAGCCAATCGGCGGCCACCAGGACCACGGGCGCGCCGACGATCACCAGGGCCGTCGCGAGGCCCCAGGTGAGGATGTCCCACGGAGCGCCGGCGATCAGGTGCGCAGCTGCAGGGAGCACCAGCACCCCCAGGACCGACAGCAACTCCGCCACCACCAGCAGGCGGCGGGCACGGCCCGTCATGACCAGGGGTTTCTTGGCCGGCGCGGCCGCAAAGAACAGGGCCCGCCGGGGATTGGCACGGCACCAGGCGAGGAGGCGATGGCGCTTGTATCCCTCGAGCTGGAAAACGTGCAGGGCGCGCCGCAGCCGGACGACTTGCCACAGGGCGAACGCCGGAATCAGCGCGAACAGGATCGTGCGCAGAAACAACGAATAGCCGTAGAAGGGGTCTGCTCGTCCCATGGCCTACGGCGCGCCGAGGAAGTGACGGACCACACGGCAGAAGCGGTCGGGGTCGTCCAGGTAGGCGAAGTGGCCCGCGCCCTCGAAGAGCACGAGGCCGGCGTCGGGGATCAGCTTGGCCATCCTCCTCCCATGCTCGACCGGGACGGCGTCCTCCTGCACCCCCCAAACCAACAGGGTCGGCGCCAGGATCTGCGGCAAGAGATTCGACAGGTCTTCGTTCACGACCTTCACGAAGATTGGGCGAAGCTCGCCGGCGTCCCGATAGTCCTGAGAGGCGATCCTCTTGAAGACCGCCTCTTTGAACACCCGGCCGGGTGGTCCGAGTGCACCGGCCGCCTTGGCCGCCCTGGACAGGGAGCGTTTGGCGCGCGCCGGGGCAGAGGGGGGCGTTTTCAGCCCGGGAGAACCCACCGCCACCAGCTTGTCGACCAGCTCCGGTTGCGTCGCGGCAATCTGGAGGGACGTCTTCGCCCCGAACGAATGACCGATGAAATGCGCCCGCTCGACATCCCTGCTGCGCACGACCCGGCCTACCCAGGCGGCATAGTCCGGAGTCCCCCACACCCCCGTGGGAATCGGCGACTCCCCGAAGCCGGGGAGGTCGGGCGCCAGGACACGGAATTCACGCCTCAAACAGGCGACGACGGGCGCCATCGACTCGATTCGGCCCCCCCAGCCGTGCAACACCACCACTGGAGGACCGCCTCCAACGTCCAGAAGGCGCGCCCTTTGTCCTCCGACATCTACCGTGGCGGTATCCATAGGAGGATTGTCACCCGGACGACAACCGGAAAGGGGCCAAACTGCAAGAGTCGGCGCACGTCACAGACCTCATCTGGTCCCAGGAAGACAGCTTCGGCGCAGAGTTCGCCGAGGTGACGATGCACGCCGACCGCCTGACCGCCAGAGGGGTGGCGATTCGGGCTGCGCCGCTTCCCTACCGGCTCAACTACGGGCTCCGCACGACCTCCGGATGGATCACCACCCAGCTCCGCGTTCAGTCGTCGGGCGCCGGCTGGTGGCGATTCCTTTATCTCGAGAGATCCGCCGACGGTGCCTGGAGCTGCACAACCAAGTCGGAGGGGGACCTCCTCGACGCTCCACCGCCCGGTGGAGCCACATCGTCGCTTGCGGAGGCCGTCGACTGCGATCTGGGCGAATGTCCGCTGACGAACTCGATGCCCGTCCTGCGCAGCAACATCCTCGCCCAGGGCGCCGGCGAGCCGTACGACATCACGGCCGCCCTGGTGTCGGTCCCCGACCTGGCGGTTCAACCTTCTCCCCAGAGATACAGCTGGGCCGGTCAAGACGGACTCGATGTGTGGCTTGGTTTCGAGAGTGGCCTCTTCGACGCCGAGATCGAATTCGACCGGCAGGGACTGGTTCGTCACTATCCGGGACTCGCCCATCGGGTGGCGCCCCCTTAAGCTCACAGGGCCTGCATGAACACGGGAGGACGGGCTATCGATGAACCAGCAGCGTGTCGTCTACATAGTGATCGACGGGATGGGCAGCGACGCCTTCGAGCAGGCGTGTGAATCGGGACGCGCCCCGGCCCTGAGCTTCATCCGGCAGAACGGCAGCTATGTACGGGATTCGATCGCCGTCTTCCCCACTATCACGCCGGCAGCAACCGCCTCCTTGGTCACCGGCGAGGTCCCGGCGCGCCACGGCATCCCGGGGATGTGCTGGTACGACCGCGCGGCGGGCAGATTCGTCAACTACGGACAAAGCCCCCGTTCGGCGATCATCGAGGGCGAGAGCGAAGTCATCCGGAATTGGCTGGGGTTCCTCAACGCCCGCCACCTCAGTCCGGATGTTGCCACCGTGCACGAGCAGTTGCACGACATGGGATTGGTTTCGGCGTCAATCAACTTCATGGTCTTCAGGGGGGTGCACGAGCATCGGGTGAGACCCGACCCCATCGAACGCCTTCTGTTTCGGAAAGGCCTGCCCGACACGGTCCGGGGGCCCAAGGAGCTCTACATTGCCGACGTGGTGAGCGGTCCGTCCAAAGCCTGCCGGAAGATCCACACGAAAAGAGGCGGGCCCATACGACGGATGAAAGCCGCCGACTCATACGCGGCCTGCGTCACGCACGACCTTCTGAAGAAGCGGGCTGCCGACATGATCCTGTTCTATCTGCACGAAAACGATCACCACTCGCACCAGCGGGGGCCCGCTTCACAAATCGACAACCTCGAAGAGGCGGACAAGAACATCGCCCACGTGCTCGACGCCTGCGGCTCATGGGAGGCAACGCTTCAAGAGATCGGCTTCGTTGTCACCGCCGACCACTCACAGAGCCCAATCTCAGACGCCAAAGATCACATCATCGATCTGCCCGTCGTGTTCGACGACTTCAATCAGGTACTTCCGCGCCACGGGCGCGAGCCCCTCGAGCGCCGGGACATTGCTGCAGCCGGCAATGGTCGCGTCGGCTTCATCTATGTGAATGCTCAGCGCAAGGCCAAGCTCTGGGATCGTGTCGTCGAGACACTCCAAGACGTAGGCGGGCTCGATCAACTCATCTGGCGCGACCGCGGCGGTTATGTCGTGCGCAGTGAGCGGGGCGAGGTCCGATTCGCACAAGTCGAAGAAGGGGGAGTAAGAGACGAGCGCGGCAACCGCTGGAGGATCAGTGGTGATCTCGGCGTCGTTGATGGTGTGATCGAGGATGGAGCTATCCGCACGCCCGAGTATCCACTTGCCATGTGGCGCATCAAGTCGGTGCTCGACCTCGACCGCGCCGGTGACATCGTTGTGACTCCAAAGCTGACCTGGGACATCAAGGATCTCGGTGGCGCCGACCACCGGGGAGGCGGCGATCACGCGTCTTTGCATGTGCAGGATTCGGTGATCCCGTTTCTCTCTACGCTCGCCCAACCTCCGGCGCGCCCCTCGACTGTTGACGTGACCCCGCACATCGTGGAGCACTTCAGAAAGCTCTCTCGCTGAGATAACACACGGCGAAGCGCCGGAGCATCACTCCGACAGCACGAGATCGGCCGTGCGTGTGAAAAGCTGAGTCCCCTGTTCTGCACTGCTTGCCACCGTGCGTTGCAGGCATCGCGCTCGGGTAAGAATGAGTCGGTCTCTATGGCTATCAAGGAGGAACCCCATGGCGCAACAGGCGAGTTTCATGACTTCGGACGGTAGTTTCACGGTGCGGCTGATGCCCGAGCACGCTCCCGTCACCGTTACGAACTTCGTCGAGCTGGCAACGGGTAAGCGCGAATGGAAAGACCCGCGCGACGGCCGGCGCAAGACCGATCCCCTCTACGACGGCACTGTGTTCCATCGCGTGATCGGGGGCTTCATGATCCAGGGGGGCGATCCGGAGGGTACCGGACGCGGAGGTCCGGGATACGAGTTCGAGGATGAGGTCCCGCCCAACGGGCCCAGCTTCGACAAGCCGGGTCTCCTGGCCATGGCCAATGCAGGCCCGGGCACAAACGGCTCACAGTTCTTCGTCACGGTCGGGTCCCCCCGGCACCTGAACGGCAAGCACACAATCTTCGGAGAGGTGATCGAGGGCATGGAAGTCGTAGAGGCGATCGCAGCCCGAGCCACCGACCGGTCGGACCGTCCGACGACCGATGTGGTACTGGAGAGGGTCGAGATCCAAGAGCAGTGAACGGCCTCGGCGTTTCGTGATGCCGGGGGAAAGCTCAGGGGCCGGACGGGGGGGAGGGCCCGGTCCCTGAGCAAAGGTTGCAGTGTTTCCTGCTAGTGCCTCGTCGCGCAAATTACCGACGCATTCGAGCGCCCCTGCATCGCCGACGGCTGCGTGTCTCGTCGCTCACGTACCTCCAGGTACGCTCGACTCCTCGCGCCTTGCCCTCGGCGCGCCGGGACGCTCTCGGTGCAGGCGCTACTTGCGCGACGAACCACTAGGCGGTACGGATCCCGGTGTCGGCGCTCCAGCGACGCCGGATACCGCCGTTCTGCACGACCTGGTAGACGGCCGCAAGTCCCACGAGCCCGTACACAGCCCGGGTCGCCGAATTCGCCTCGCCGAACTCGAGTCCGGAGAGCGAAGCAACGAGGTCGAAGTTCGCAAGCGAGACAAGACCCCAGTTCACTCCTCCCACGATCACGAGTCCCGCTGCAAGCATGTCGAGCTTTTTCATCTCTCGCTTCCTTTCCATCTCAGACGGTCCGTGCCGGTTGTCCATTGTCTGTACACAGATTAGGCCGTCCCCAGGCGCAATGTCAAGAGGAGTTAGCCCCCTTCTGTACAGAGATCGTACCGGAAGGAACCCACCCCTTCTGCGGTGGTTCGCCGCCGGCCCGAAACGAGTCGGTCGCACTCCGAGGTCGGTATTCCTGAGGTCCGGCTTCGGACCGCTAAAACCTTGCCGTAGAACCGGGCCGGACCAGGAGACCGGCTCTAGATTTGCAGGGATGATCGAGCGAGACTCGGATCGGGGCAAGTGGGTCTGCCGGGTGTGCCCCAACGCCATCACCCCCACCAACAACTACGACGGCCTCTGCCGGTCGTGCTGGGAAACCCTTGTGCTCGAGGAGGACGGGGAGGTGGAGCACCTCGTATGAAACAGCTATTCGCCTACCTTTCAGGGTTCGCTTTAGGGTTCCTGGCCATGTACGTGATAGACGAGCTCGAAGCGACAAGAGACGGACGGCCCCGGCTGGTCCTCGTCTCTTAGAGTTGATGTGGTGGGGTTTGGGATAGCCAGGGCGGAGGCTGCGGCCACAATGGACTGTGCCTTCCCTCGGCTTCTCCGTTCCTCTCGCTCTCACCCTAGGTGCCGCCCTGTCACTCGTTGTCGCTGTGGCGGGACGAAGAGGACGCGATGGGTCACGGGCTCGGAGGCTGGCGTCTCGACCTATCTGGGTGAATCTCGCCCTCATTGCCTCCGTGGCCGGAATCATGGCCCTCACGCTGAATCCAAGGAGCGAGGACAACAACATTCAGCTAGTCCCCCTCGGCGACATCGTCGCTGCACTCGAGTCGCCGGTCGACGAGACAGTGTTGCTGGCAGCGGCAGCCAACGTGCTGCTCTTCCTGCCCTTTGGGGCGGCGCTCAATATGCGCGGCTTGTCCCTGCCAAAGACTGCCCTCCTTGGATTTGCCTTGACGGTCTGCGTGGAGGGAGCCCAACTGCTCTTCGTGTCCGGTCGCACCACCTCTGTAGACGATCTGCTGCTCAACACGTTGGGGGCGGTACTGGGTCATGCATTGCTGTGGGGCTGGGTTCCCGGCTAGAAACGCTTCCCCCCGTGATCTAGGCTGAAGAGGTTCTGCTCTCGCACAGCCCGCTTGCTGAACAACTGCAATCGGCAATTCGGGTTTGTCCGCCCGAGAGTTGGGTACCCCCCCTCGTACACCCACGGCGAGCAGGGACGAGGGGAGGTGAAAACTATTATACGGACGAAAAAGTTTCTCCTAACGGTAGTGTCGACTGGGCTTCTATTTGGGAGCGCCATGCCGACGGCAAGCGCACAAACGACACAGGATGGACTTGTAAACGTCAATGTCGGAGACGTGACGATCTTGGAGGACGTGAACATCGGTGTCGCGGCGCAGTTAGCTGCAAATATCTGCGGAGTCAAGGTCGGCCCCGTAGCTGTGCTGGGTCGGGCAGTTGACCGCAGTGGAGCCACGCGCACGGTCTGCGAGACGGACCAAGGTGACGTCACATTGACCCAGAACGACTAGTGGTCCTGCGCGGAAGTAACGCCAGCACCAGGGCGGCACTTACGCAAAGGTGCACCAGGTTGGTCAGAAGGGACGGGGGATCGCAACTGGTCCCCCGTCCCTCGACGCGCATCTTGATGCCTCGGAAGAGGCGGAAGGAGGACGGCCGTTTTCGATAGACCTGATCGTGTTCGGTTTATTCGTACGGCACTGCCGACGACTCTCACGCCCTATGAAGTGGCGCGCACCTTCCGGGGTGATCCGCGGCCCTTCGCCCTCATAGGCAAGTGGGCGGGCGGTGGCGCCGTCATCGGATCGGCCCCTCTCCGAGTCGCACACCCCAACGACGACCCCTTTGAACTTCTGAACCAGCTGCCCACCGTCAAGGCAGCAGTGAATGGAGCAGTTGGCGGAGGTTGGGTCGGGTACTTGGGATTCCAACTTGGAAGCCAGGTCGAGCGACTTCCGTCACCGCCACACCGGCGGGTACCAATGCCCGAGTTCAGTTTGGCCTATTACGATCACGTCCTCCACTACGATCAAGACAGCGGCGCTTGGTGGTTTGAGGCGTTGTGGAGTCCCCGGCGAGCAGCACTGATCGAGAGCAGGCTCGAGTTGTTCAGTACCCGATTGACTTCTCCCTCGGAGGCCGCCAACCCATACCAACTCGAAGGCTTTACTTCCGTCCCGAGACCCGACGAACACTGTAAAACCATACACAGGTGCATCGATTACATCCTTGCGGGTGACATCTTTCAAGCCAACCTCTGCCTCAGACTTGAGGCGTCTTACAACGGTGATCCACTCGACCTGTTTCTAAACTGTGCAGGCAAACTAAATCCGGGATACGCGGGCTTCGTCTCAGGTCCATGGGGGGCCGTCGCAAGCCTCTCCCCCGAGCTGTTCTTACAGCGAAAAGATAGAGGCATACGTACCGCCCTTATCAAGGGAACGTGCCCGCGATCGAGTTCGCATTCGGCACTCGAAAGGGAGCGGCTACTCGAGTCAGCCAAAGACTTAGCCGAAAACGTGATGATCGTGGACTTGATGCGGAATGACTTCGGAAGGGTCTGCGCGCCAGGCTCGATAAGGGTGCCGTCGCTCGCCCACGCCGAAGCCCATCCCGGAGTGTGGCATCTAGTATCCGAAGTAATCGGCAAGCTGAGAGATCCTATCGACGATGCCGCCCTTCTGCGGGCGACGTTTCCCCCAGGCTCGGTA
>JACDDL010000136.1 GCA_013817045.1 Actinomycetota bacterium
GGGTGGCTCCAATCCAGCATCCGAGGACGCGGTTAGGCAGTATGCGCCCCGGCTGGTGATGGAGAGCTGGATCAGAGGGATCCAGCGATTCTTCCTCTACGAACTCCTTGACGACCCAGATGAAAGCAAGTCGCATAGGGAGTCGAACTTCGGGATGGTCAAAGTCAGTGGCTTGAGGACAGGGGACGCATGGACACCAAAACCTCATTACCTTGCGATGAAGAACTTCTTGACCATCTTGAGTGACCCAGGGCCAGTTCATACCCTGTCCGCTCTCACCTACGGCATCGATGACGCTGGACCCGAAGTTCGAACCACTCTGGTGCAAAAACGCGATGGTTCACATTATCTTTGCCTATGGCGCGATGTCGCCGTATACGACCCTGTTAGTCGAGAGTCCATTGCCGTGGCGCCTCGAACGATACGCGTTGCATTACAGGACGCAGCGGTCGTCTCCGAGTATCGGCCCGCCACCCAAGCAATGCCAGTCGCGACGCACAGACAGGTCAGGTCATTTCCGGTCTCCATGGCGGGCGAACTGCACATCTGCAAGATCGCCGTGTTGCCACCGCCGCAAGCACGGCCAGCGGTGCAGGTGACAGGTTGAACGATACGACGATTCTGTTCTGGGTTGGACGGGGTGCGGGTCGAGCGTGTCGGCCGTGACGCCGACGGGACACGGGTTGTGATACTGGAGACCGACGACGAGGGCGCGGCTGCATGCCCGGCCTGCGGGGTGTTCTCGACATCGCTGAAGGGACGAGCGGTCACCCGGTCGAAGAGTCTGCCCCGTCGGGTACTACGAGCCGCACAATGCGGCGCTCTACGACCTGCTTTGCAGAGACGTGGCTGGAACGACGGCCGCTAGGTCGCCGCCGCCGAGCTCGCTCATCCGATCTCAACCACCAACAGATCGCCGCCGAGCGCCACAGTCACCCGGTCGCTGCTTGATTTCTTGGCGATCGGCGTGGGGCCACGGCCTGGCGCGTACACGGCCGTGGGACGAGCGGGAGAGAACTGGAGGGTCACGTTCACCGGGTCCACCTTGATCGTGGATCCGCTCGGATAGGGCTTGGCCACCACGACGTCCCGCCACAGCATTACGTAGTGCCTCCCGTCACGCTTCTGTACGAGCAACTGTTGTACGTCGTTGCCGCCTCCCGTCACCTTCATGCGTAGACCTGACGGCGAGAAGGCGCGTCCTCGGTCGGACAACAGATCAAGGAACCTCTTGGTGGCGTAGTACTCGGGCTTCTTGCGCCACGTACTAGGCGTAGCCGTGGAGACGGTGGTCTTGGTCATGGCGACCAGCCCGAAGTGTGCCTGGATGTCAGCCGTTCGGTTGATGGTCGCCTGACTGGTGCGGTCGATCGCGTCCGGGTCGTCGAGCAGCTCGAACCTACCGTACACAGCGTTGCGCTTGAAAAAGTCACAGATGCCACGGACGACATAAGTGGCCGACGCTGACTCCGGCACGGTGACGTTCTTGTTGTCCTGTGGAGAGTCGTTGTAACCCGTCTCGCAGACGATCCATCGCTGCGTGTCGGGGAAGTTGGGCCGCGAAATGGCGATCCGCTCAGAGATGCCGCGCGTGGGGCTGGTGCCTCCATTGTAGTAATGGAAGGCACCGACGTCGGTGATGGCGCTGAGGTCTCCCAGCTTGGCCGCCCGCTCCCGCGTATAGTCGCTGCGGGTAGTCGGCCCCGCGACCGGGATGTCACGAGTCGCAGAGCGAGCGGTCGCCTGGTCCCACAGGGCCGTCTGCATCAGACGAGCATGCTTGGCCCAGTCCGGTCCGTTGTGGGGGTTGTCGATCTCGTTGACGCCGCCCAACGAGCGCATCAACAAGGATAGGTCGCCGCCGAGACGCGGGGTGTAATACTCGGTGAGCCTGTCCAGGACCTGCTTGTTCGCAGCACCGGCATTTCGCCACTGCTCTATGGTGCTCACGGTGCCGTGCCACTTGGTTCCGGCCGCGGCCAGGCGGAGCATGGCCGACTGCTGGTTGCGCGTGCCGCTCGAGGTGCCCGTGGAAATGCGTTCGCGAACCGTCCGGACGCCGAGGTCCTTCAGCAGGTCGACCACCGCATCGGTGTGACCATAGACCGAGGAGGCGTAGAAGATCTTGGTGTTGACCATGTAGGACTCGCACAACGACTCCGCCATCCGTGCCGGCATCAGGGGCAGGGTCGTACCAGCAAACGCTGTGCCACTTACCGCCTTCAGCGACAGCAGTGACATAGCTCCGGAGGCCAGGAACATGCGTCTATCCATCGTTTATCCTCAATTCCGTTTAGCCAACAAAGTCAGGGGGCGCAAGTCGCGTTCACCACGCTTGCGGCGAGGAGTAGTCGACCATAGGAATCCGTCATCGTCTAATTGACTTTGCTTCTTGCGGGATGTAAGGGCGCGCATTGTAGTTGTTCATTTACAAGTGGTTACAGCGCGGGGTGTTCTGCGAGGAATGTACATCTGCGTCTATGAGACGTTTCGCAGAAATATGGTCCGAATTAGGAGTCACACGGCTCGTGCCCGTTTGCACTACTCGTGCCCGTTTGTCCCAACAGAGCCTCACACCGAGCGGCCTAACTCGAACTCGACCAGAACCGGTGACCCTCGTCAGGCGGGTACAGGGTTGGGGACATCTCCCCTGAAGCGTGGGGTCGCGCCACGCCGGAGATTCCGGCCTTGCTGGTTGACAGGCCTGGGACCTCAGGCTCAATAACGGGCCCATCCTCTCCAAACGTAGATAGCGAGATCTCGACACGCTGATCTGCCTGGACCTGGTCGGAGTCCACCGCGGTGATCGGCGGTCGAGCCGCGTTGACCGAGCGAGCCCGCCGGTCGGCGTGTGAACGGGTCGGTCGCGACGGCCAGACCGTCGAATCAATCAGATTCGAGCCGGTGGCGGGTAGAACCCGGTCATGCGGGCGGTCCAGATCTACGGCACCCCGCCGGTCGACGAGCCCGACCGGTGGTTTTCGCGAGCATTCCTCCCGTGAGGCACGTGCCACACCTCGCGAGCACTTGGTGGATCTCAGCGGTTTGAAGCCGTTAGAAGCGGTATGCGCTACGCTAGTCCAGCAGCAGGCTACCTTCAGGCACGGCCGTTCTGCCTTGCAGGCATATGTACCTCGACCGGAGATGGCAGGAGCTATGGCCGAACTCCCCGACATTTACCTCATTGGTGCTCCTAAGGCAGGGACGACCTCCATCACCCGGTGGCTGGAGAGCCATCCCGACATTTACTTCTGCCGGCCTAAAGAGCCGTTCTACTGGTCGACCGATTACCCGCGTATGCGCGAGCATCGGGGCTTTGCCACGCGAAGGGCTTATGAATCCCTATACGAATCAAGGGAGGCTCAGGCAGCCGCGCACCGCGCTGATGGCTCCACGACCTATCTGTACTCGCGAACCGCCGTACCTTCGATCTTGGAGGAAGTGCCTGGGGCGCACTTCGTCGTAGCGCTGCGAAACCCAATTGACCTACTGGCATCCTGGCACCGGACTCAACTGCTCGCTCTCAACGAAGATGAGCCCGACTTCGCGGCGGCCTGGCGGAGGAGCCTGAAAGGAGGCTCTCCAAGGACGGATGCTCTCGACTTCAAGCGCGTTGACTATGCTCTCATCGGTTGCCTTGGTCAGGCGGTGCAACGACTCTTGAAGGTAGCCCCTCGCGATAGCGTGCACTTCGTCGTGTTCGACGACCTGACTACGCAGCCGGCCGCAGTATGGGTGGAGTTAACGACATTCCTTGACATACCGAATGAACCAACCCCTTCCTTTAAGGCGCATAATCCGAGCACCAAAATGTATCGGTCACCACTGCTGCATCGGCTCAAACATCGTCCACCGGCGTTGCTCGCCGGTCCGATCCGCAAGATGAGGCAGCGGTCGCTAAGCACATCGAATCCGCTCTGGTCGAGGGTGCGCCGTACTATGTGGCGGAACGAGGAAAGGCCCGTTGTGGATGAGCCGATGCGCCGTGAGCTAGGTGACTTCTTCGCCGAAGACATAGCACTCCTGGGCAAACTTCTCGGCCGAGATTTCTCAGCCTGGTCGAGCCCGAGATAAGTCATCAGCAAACTCCGGCGTATTTTGTGCGGAGGCCGGTCGCTCGGAGCGGGCAAGACCGACCCGGCGTGGGCGAACCTCAGACGCCTGCTGACGGGTCGCGAAACGGCTCAGCGACCCCTGGTTTGCCGCCACTCAGATAGGTCCGTGACCGATAGGATCGTTGATCCGAAGTATGACGCCAAGGCAACTCGGATAACACCATCCGGGGCCCAGTTGCTCGGAGGGAACGTGATATGGGGCGGGCGGGTACTACATGACACTTCCAGACGTATACCTCATTGGAGCACCAAAGGCCGGTACGACATCCCTAGCGCGCTGGTTGTCCCAGCATCCGCAGGTCTACTTCAGCGTTCCCAAGGAGCCATTTTATTGGGCCTCAGACTTTCCCCGGGTGCGAGATCATTATGGATTCGCTACTCGCGGCTCGTACGAAGCGCTGTTTGATGGACCCGCCGCAGCCACCGCGACGCTGCGCGCGGAGGGTTCGACGTTCTACATCTACTCGCAGACTGCTGTCACCGACATTCTCTCAGCGGTCGAACGACCCCGATTCATTGTCGCAGTCCGCGATCCAGTGGACCTCCTCATCTCCTATCACCGGAGTCAACTGGTCGCCCTCAACGAAGACGAGGTAGACTTCGAGAAAGCTTGGCGAAGAAGTCTTGCCGGCCGCCTACCAGGAGTAGAGCCGCTCGACCCGAAGATTGTCGACTATCCTCGGGTGGGAGCTCTAGGCCAAGCAATGGTACGTCTCTTAAACCTTGTGCCACGGAAGTCGGTCCATATCGTCCCATTCGATCTACTAGCAACCCAGCCAGAGATCGTATGGGCCGAGCTCACCCGCTTCTTGGCTATTTCAGAGAGACCAAGCCCGGCTTTCGAGGTGTTCAATGCTAGCAACAAGATGTACCGGTCATCCGTGTTGCGACGGCTAACTCACCGACCACCGGCTGTGCTGGCATCTACGATGCAGCATGCTCGCCAGTGGTCGCGGACGACATCGCTCCCTCTCGTGGCGCGAGTGAAGAGTAATATGTGGCGGCCGGAGACGCCGCCAACCATAGCTCCGGAGATCCGGGCGGAGCTCGCCGACTACTTTCGCACTGATAAGCAAATAGTTCAGCAACTGCTTGCCCACACCCGTTGAAATCAGGCAGCGAGGATGCCACGCAACTTCTAGGACCCAATAAGGCGAAATGCTGCGAGGACACCGATGGAGAGCGGCGCATGGAAGAAGCGAGAAAGCAACTTTGTGGGCTCTTCGATCTTGAGTCTAAGAGACACCCGGCACGGTTCACAAGGAAGGCACTGATCAAACTGCAAATGGGGCTCATCTTTCACCTCTTACTCGCCTTCGTGGACCACACCTCACGGCGGCATTACGATACTTTATCTGGTTCCTTCGGCCACGACCTGGCGGTAAATTTCTGTCAACGAAGCAACGTTACTCTCCGGCGTATACCGCTCCTCGTAAGCCTTGCGTGCGATGCTGCGCCTATCCGTCCATCGCTCTTCTTCGACCATAAGGCTCGTCAAAAGGTGGCTTAACGAATCGGCATCACCTGTGACGAAGGCCGCCCCCGCATCATCACGCAGCACATCAGCGCAAATATTGTCGAGATCGGAGACGATCACTGGGGTACCGACGGCGAGGCTACGCAATACTACCAAGGGCACACCACCCTCGTACCACTCAGAGGGAACCACGACACAGGTGGCGCTTGCGATGAGATGGGTAACTGCCTCCTCCTCAAGCCATCCTAGGTACTCAATTGTTGGATCTAGCGCACTCCTCTCCTCGACCAGAGTCCGCATCGGCCCATCACCAGCGATCTTCAATGTGAAGCCCGCAGGCGCTCGACGCCAGGCGTCTAGTAATACACGCACTCCTTTTACGTTAACCAATCTACCGACGAAGGCGACGTACTGGCTAGGTGTTTGCGCGACGTACTCGGGTCCGGGATCTGGTACGGAATTCGGCTTCACGGCAATGTGTGTCGAGGGAATGCCATCGCGGATTAGCAGCTGCTTGGCGAAGTCGGTCAGTGCAATAAATCGGCTGATGGACTTGTCGAAAGTGCCCAGCCGCTTGTGGAGCACCAGACTGGTAGTGAGCGCCCCGCTGGCAGCATAGCTGTCGTGATAACACTTGTGCAGGAGACCGGGCAACTTCAGGCGCGTGCCGATGCAATCCTCGCACACGTGGTTATCTCGGTAGCACGTGGCGGCGATACAAGAATACCGGAAGCTATGGACCGTGGTCACTGCGGGCACTCCCAGCCGAACGGCGGTTCGAAACACGGCTGGAGATAAAAGTGGGAAGGGAGTGTGGACGTGGACTACATCCGGACTGAAGTCGATGATTTCACGTGCCACCGCTTGACACGCGTCGCGGTTCCAGATCGCTTTAGCGCCGGCACGGAGTGACGACAAGCCAAGAGATTCGGCGGCGGGAAGGGTATAGGAACGCACCGAATGGCCATCCCCACGCAACAAGGCGCCTTCATAGGCAAGAACCTCCATGGCGCCGCCCAAACTCGCGTGATGATTGTGCAACTGTAGAACACGCATCAGTGACCTCCAACTGATTGGCCGGTTCGCCCGCAGAGTCCGCCACCTGGCGTCCCCCGGTCTTGTGCGCGAACGCAGGACCGGGGAGCCGTGACAGACGCATCTCCAAGCCGAACGCAGCTCCCCTGATCAGGGTCGATGCTGGAGAGCGGGGGAATCTCAGCGGCGACCATGCGGTCCATTGGGTTATGCAGAGCTATCGTGACACAATCGGTCTGCGGAAGGCTCATGTTTGTTCAATCACTTCTCTGTAGACCCTTTCCAGCCGGATCAGATCGACCGGCGGCGAATACCGGCGCTCATAGGACTGTCGCGCGGCATTGCGCAGCGCCGCAGCATGGGAGGGCTCCAAGACGAGACGGGTTAGCTGTTCAACCAAGGAATGGGAATCCTTCACCTGGAAGGTCCAGCCGACGCCGTCAGCTTCGACAACTTCGCAGCAGTTGTCTAGGTTGGACACTAGAATCGGAGTTCCGACGGCCAGGCTCCGCAGGATGACGAGAGGGAGTCCCTCATACCATTCAGAAGGTACGACGACTACCTCAGCTTGACCCATCAGATCCAAGACCTGATCTTCGTCGACCCAGCCCACGAACTCGATGGACGTGTCGGATGCAGCCCGTTCTTCCACCAAGCCACGCAGGGGGCCGTCTCCGGCAATGACCAGTTTCATGCCGGCGGGAACGCGTGCCCACGCGTCGAGGAGAGTCCGCACACCCTTGATGTCGATGAGCCTGCCAGCGAATGCCACCAGTCGCTCACCCGATCCGCGAGAAGCAGGGACGCCGGGATCCGGCACCGAATTCGGCTTGACCGTGATCCGGTCGGCCGGAAAACCATCGCGAATCAACAAACGTCGGGAGAAATCTGTCAACGTCAAGTATCTCGAAACGTGCTGGTGGAAGGTACCCAAGCCTCGGTGCGCCCCGAGGCTCAGCGTCAGAGAAGCTGACGCCGCGGCGCTGTCGTGATAGCACTGATGACGGACGCCGGGAAGCTTCAACTTCTTACCGATGCAATCCTCGCAGACGTGGCCGTCGCGCCAGCAGGTTCCGGCGATGCACGAATAACGGTAACTATGCAAGGTAGTCACCACCGGAATGCCACGTTTGTGGGCTACCCTAAAAACCACTGGAGACATGATTGGGAATGGCGTATGTACGTGCACCACGTCAGGGCGGAGTGTGGCGATACGACGGTTAAGGTCACTGGCAACTTGCTGATTCCAGATAGCTTTAATCCCCGCACGCATTGAAGAGAGACTAAGATCCTCGGTAGCGGCGACAGTATACTCGTCAACGTCATGACCCGCTGCCTTGAGC
>JACDDL010000333.1 GCA_013817045.1 Actinomycetota bacterium
CTTCACGCCCCCACTCCGCCCCGGCCGCTTCATCGCCCGGAGTCTATCGAGTAGCCTTCCGTCCGTGAATGGGCTGGGAGGGCTGTTGGGGCGCGCCGCAGATGGGCTGACGCTGACCGACGAAGAAGCCCACAGGATGGCTCGGCTGAGCCTCGGTCGGCCCGCCGATGCGATCGTCGCGGCGGGGTCTATGCGCGATCGCCTCCTTGGGCCCCGTATCACCTTCTCGAAGAAGGTTTTCATCCCGCTCACCAAGCTGTGCAGGGATCTGTGCGGGTACTGCACCTTCGTCCATCCTCCCCGTGAGGGCGAGCGCGCCTATCTGTCCCTGGACGAGGTGCTTGCCATAGCCCGGGCCGGGGAGGCGGCGGGTTGCACCGAGGCCCTCTTCACCCTCGGAGACAAGCCCGAGCGCAAGTGGGAGCAGGCGCGCCGGGAGCTCGAGGGTCTTGGGTTCGCGACCACCATCGAGTACCTGGCGCAAGCATGCCGGTCGGTCCTGGAGAACACCTCGCTGCTCCCCCACGTCAACCCCGGCGCGCTGACGCCGGACGAGGTTACCGCCTTGCGCCCGGTGTCGGCGAGCCAGGGAACCATGCTCGAGACACTGTCCGAGCGCCTGCTCAAGCGCGGAATGGCCCATTTCGGCGCGCCGGACAAGAAGCCGAGCGTGCGCCTGGCGACGCTGGAGGCCGCCGGGGCGGCGCAGGTTCCGTTCACCACCGGGATCCTCCTGGGCATCGGCGAGACCTGGCCGGAGCGAATCGACGCTCTCCTCGCCGTACGTGCGTCCCACCGACGCTATGGTCACATCCAAGAGGTCATCGTCCAGAATTTCCGGGCCAAGCCCGACGTCGCCATGGCCGGCCATCCCGAGCCCGAGGTGGACGAGATTGCGCTCGCGATCGCCCTGACCCGCTTGATCCTCGGCCCCGGGATCGGCGTGCAGGCGCCGCCCAATCTCACCCCGGAGGAGTACGGCCTCTATCTCGAGGCCGGCCTGTCGGACTGGGGAGGGGTCTCGCCGGTCACGCCCGATCACGTCAACCCCGAGGCGCCCTGGCCGGAGCTCGACGCTCTGCGGCGGGTGACCGGGGAACGCGGCTTCCAGCTCGTGCAACGGCTTCCCGTCTATCCCGCCTACTGTTCGACTCCCGAGGCCCGCTCCAGGTGGAGCGACCGGGCGCTGCGTCCGAAGATCCTGGATGCCAGCGACGCGGAGGGCTATGCGCGAACCGATACCTGGTACGCAGGTGCGAACCACCCCCCTCCTCGTGCCTCGGAGCGCGCCGTCGAGGCGGCCGGCGACGGCGCCTGGCGGGTGCCGGGGCGGGTGCTGCGGCCGGCGATCGCCGCCTCCTTGGAACGAGCGGCCGACGGCGTCGAGCTGGACGAGGAGGAGCTGGCGACACTGTTCACAGCAAGCGCTGCGGAGGCGGAGCAGCTTTACAGCGTCGCGGACGACCTCCGCAAGGCGACGGTTGGAGACGAGGTCACCTACGTCGTCAACCGAAACATCAACTACACGAATGTCTGCTACTACAAATGCGGCTTCTGCGCGTTCTCCAAGGGGCCGAAGTCGCTCAATCTGCGGGGGGCCCCCTACCTCTTGTCGCCCGAGGAAGTGGCCCGGCGCGCCGAGGAGGCGTGGGAGCGCGGCGCCACCGAGGTGTGCATGCAGGGCGGCATTCACCATTCGTTCACGGGCGACGACTACGAACGCTACCTGCGGGCGGTGAAGCGTGCGGTGCCGGAGATGCATGTCCACGCGTTCACCGCGCTGGAGGTGTTCCAGGGGGCGGCCACGCTGGGGGAGAGCGTGCACGCCTTCCTCGCCAGGCTGCGGGATGCGGGATTGGCCACGCTGCCGGGCACCGCCGCAGAGGTGCTCGACGACGACATCAGAGCCATCATCTGTCCGGACAAGGTGAACACCGAACAGTGGTGCGAGGTTCACCGCGTGGCACATTCCCTGGGGCTGCGGTCAAACGCCACGATCATGTTCGGGACAGTGGAGGCGCCGCGCAACTGGGCGCGCCACCTCGTCGTCGTGAGGCGCCTCCACAAGGAGATCGCCGACGACACCGGCGGGCTGTTCGAGTTCGTCCCACTGCCCTTCGTGCACATGGCTGCCCCCATCTACCTGAGAGGCAGGGCGCGCCGGGGCCCGACCTTCGAGGAGGCTCTCAAGATGCATGCAGTCGCACGCATAGCCCTGGGCCGCCACATCCCGAACATCCAGGTCT
>JACDDL010000020.1 GCA_013817045.1 Actinomycetota bacterium
GAGCTCGATGTGCCCATCTCGGTCGATACCCGCAAGTCAGAGGTCGCCAGAAGCGCAGTCGAGGCGGGTGCTTCGATGATCAATGACACCGGCGGGGAGGACGCAACCGAGGATCTGACCGACACGGCGGCGGCTTCGGGCCCAGATGGTGTCGCGGTGGTGGTCATGCACTCGCGCGGCACCGCCGAAACCATGACGTCGTTGACGGCCTACGACGACCTCGTGGGCCAGGTCGCGGGCTTTCTGGGGCGGCGCGCCGATAGCCTGATGGCGGCGGGCGTGGGCCCCGATCGCATCGTGCTCGATCCCGGGATCGGTTTCGCCAAGGCGGCCGGGCAAAGCCTCGTGCTACTGAAGCGCATAGGCGAGCTCGCCGATTTGGGGTTTCCACTGCTCGCGGGGACCTCTCGCAAGTCATTGATCGGAGCGGTTCTCGATGTCCCGACCGCTCGGCGAGTCTATGGGACCGCGGCGACCGTCGCCTGGGCGGTCGCGCAGGGCGTTCAGATCGTCCGGGTGCACGACATCGGAGCCATGACCCAGGTGGTCCAGATGACCGAGGCGATCAAGGCTGCGGACACGCCGGGATAGCCCACCATGCCCGAGCGGAGCCGGTGCCGTGTTCCACCCCGAGAGGATGCGAGAATGCACTACCGGGCGTCGCAGGAGGCATGAGCTTCGATGGTTACCGCCTACATCGGGATGGGTTCGAACGTGGGCGACAGGACCGGTTTCTGTCGCCGGGGTGTGGCCGCGCTCGAAGAGGGGCCGGACGTCAAGATCGAGACGGTCTCGAGCCTCTACGAGACGTCCCCCGTCGGGGGCCCGCCGCAGCGCTCCTTCGTCAATCTAGCGGTGCGCATCTTCACGGACCTGGAGCCCCGCGAGCTTCTGGCAGTGTGCAAGGACGTGGAGCGCCGGCTGGGGCGTGGCCCCAACGATGCGCGTTGGGGGCCCCGGGTCATGGACCTCGACATCCTGCTCTTCGGTGAGGAGAAGGTGTCCGAGCCCGGCATGAAGATCCCTCACCCCAGGATCAGGGAGCGCCGCTTCGTGCTGGCGCCTCTCCTCGAGATCGAACCCGCTCTGACCGATCCCTGGGGGGATCCGTATGCGAGCTCCCTGCCGGAGGCTGAGGGCGAGGTACGGTTGCTCGAGGCCTTCGCCTAAGTGCACCTTTGCTTAAGTCCCGTCGCCCCAGAACGACCCTGCATCGACGATGGCGGCGTTCCTGACGGCGTTGGTGGTTGACTAAGGGTGTCTCGTCGCGCACGTACCCTCCGGGCACGCACGACTCCTCGCGCCTTGCCCTCGCCGCGCAGTGCCGCCCTGGATGCTGGCGCTACTTTTGCGCAGGAGCATTAGTTTGCGGTGACCCGCCCGCTCCTGGTGGGGATCCGACGCTGCGGCCCCTTCTCCGGCGATGCAGCCGGCGAGGTGCCCGAGGCCACGGACCACAGATGAGGGTTGCTGCTGCTGTGAACGAGCTGAGGGAGGCGCTGGAGGCCGGGCCACGGGGGTCGGTCGGATTCGTACCCACGATGGGGGCGCTTCACGAGGGCCACCTTGCGTTGGTGGCGGCCGCCCGCGCGAGGTCGGAGGTGGTGGTCCTCAGCATCTTCGTCAACCCTCTGCAATTCGGGCCCGGGGAGGACTACGACGGCTATCCGCGCGCCGAGGGCCGCGATCTCGAGCTTGCGGCCCAGGCCGGCGTCGACGTGGTATTCTGGCCGGTCACCTCGGAGATCTACCCCCCGGGCCATCCGGGGATGGTCACGGTGAGCGCCGGGCCGCTGGGGAGCGTGCTCGAGGGCGGCGCCCGCCCGGGCCACTTCGACGGAGTGCTCACCGTCGTGGCTAAGCTGTTCAATCTGATCCGGCCCGACCACGCCTGGTTCGGGCAGAAGGACGCACAGCAGCTCGCTCTCGTGAAGAGGATGGTGACAGATCTGCGATTCCCCGTGGAGATCCACGCCTGCCCCACCGTCCGGGCCCCCGACGGGCTCGCGATCAGCTCGCGCAACGCCTACCTGTCGTCTGAAGAGCGCGTCCGGGCCACCGCGCTCCACCGGGCACTTTTCGCCGGTTGTGCCGCCCTCGAA
This sequence comes from Actinomycetota bacterium, assembly GCA_013817045.1. Lineage (GTDB taxonomy): Bacteria > Actinomycetota > CADDZG01 > CADDZG01 > WHSQ01 > JACDDL01. Next base: position 2,103 of record JACDDL010000020.1, read on the forward strand.
CGGGGGACCGGGGCTGGGGCCGCCGAAAGCGCGATGGCTGCCCTTGTATCCTCCGAGCCCGGGGTCACGCTCGATTACGCACGAGTCGTCGACCCCGACACCTTCGGCGCGCCACAGCCCGGCGGGGCCGCATTGGTCGCCGGCGCCGTACAGGTCGGATCCACCCGCCTGATCGATAACCTCCTCTGGCCCCTCCCCGGCGGCGAGGAGGCCTGAGGGTGCTGCTCGCCGTTGACGTCGGCAATACACAGACCCACCTCGGTGTCTTCGACCGGGGCAGTTTGTTGTACGAGTGGCGTGCCTCGACTGATGCAGGGCGAACCGCCGACGAGCTTGCGCTCATGTTCGGTCAGTTCCTGGCCCTGGCGAGCCTCTCATTCACGCGCTCGATAACCGGCGTCGTCATCTCCTCCGTGGTTCCGCCCGCAACCCAGGAGCTCAGGGAGATGGCGCTCAAGTATTTCGGTTTTCCCCCTCTCGTGGTCGAGCCGGGAACCAAGACGGGCATCGGCGTGATGACCGATCATCCCCGGGAGGTCGGCGCCGACCGCATCGCCAACGCAGTTGCCGCGCACGAGATGTACCCGGACGAAAGCGTGGTCGTGGTTGATTTCGGCACCGCCATCACCGTCGACGCGGTCTCGGGGGCGGGCCAGTATCTCGGCGGCGCCATTGCCCCCGGCATCGACACCTCGGCCGCAGCGTTGTTCTCTGCCACAGCCCAGATTCAGCGCGTCGAGCTCGTCGCCCCACCATCGGCGATAGGCAGGAACACGATCAACAGCGTTCAGTCCGGTGTCATCTTCGGAACTGCATCACTCGTCGACGGTCTGATCGAGCGAGTCGCGTTGGAGATGGGCGGCGGCGAGGAGAACGGGGTCGCGGTTGTCGCGACCGGCGGCCTCGCAGGAACCGTGGTCGAGCATTGTCGGCGGGTCGATTACATCGAGCCGGCCCTGACGCTGCGGGGGCTGCGCCTGATCTTCGAGCGCAACTTCCCAGGGATTCAAGACGAGGCCGATGACGTCGAGGTGCGCGCCGCAGAGGCTCGAGGGTCAAGGCGCGCCGCGGCCGGGCCCGCGCATCCGAAAGGAGGGGACGCCGGCCGTGGTGTCTGAGCATCAGGGCGTCTACCCGTACGGCTACAGGCGCACGGCAACCACAGAAGAGCTACGCGCCCGGTGGGAGTCGTTGGAGTCCGGCACCGAGGCGCCGGACGGCCCGGTGAGGGTGGCGGGCCGGCTCCGAACGCTGCGCCGCCACGGCAAGGTCGCCTTCGCCGATCTCGAAGACGGCACGGGTGAGGTCCAGTTGTTTGCGCAAACGGATGTCCTCGGATCGGAGCGGGTGGGGGAGTTCGGCGGCTTGAGCGTGGGCGACATCGTCGGAGCCGAGGGGCGTGTGATGAAGACCCGGCGTGGGGAGCTCTCGGTCAAAGTCGGCTCCTTCGACCTTCTTGCACCCTGCCGCAGGCCGATGCCTGAGAAGTGGCATGGACTCACCGATGTCGAGTCCCGGCACCGGCAGCGCCATCTGGACCTGATCTTCAATCCGCAGTCCCGTCGCCTGGTCGAGACCCGGGCGGGGGCGAATGCCGCGATCCGCCGGCTTCTGGAGGGCGAGGGTTTCCTCGAGGTCGAGACCCCCCTGCTCCATCCCATTGCGGGCGGCGCCGTCGCCCGCCCGTTCTCCACCCATTACAACGCGCTCGATATCGACCTCTACCTTCGTATTGCGCCGGAGTTGCATCTCAAGCGTCTGTTGATCGGCGGTCTCGAGAAGGTCTATGAGCTGAACCGCAGCTTCCGCAACGAGGGGGTATCGGCCAGACACAACCCCGAGTTCACGATGCTCGAGGCCTACGAGGCCTACGTCGACTACACCCGCACGATGTCGTTGGTGGAATCCCTGGTGGTGGCGATAGCCCGGGCGGTCGGCGAGGTGATGCCGGAGGGCGCGCCGGACTTGGAGCTCGATCCGCCGTTCGCGCGAATCAGCATGTTCGAGGCTATTGCGAAAGCCACCGGGCGCGACTTGACGGAGGCGTGGTTCGAGGAGCGCTGGGACAGCGTGCGCGCGGAGGCAGAGGCGCTTGACGTCCGCGTGGGCCCGGCATGGCCCCCGGGCAAGGTCCTCGCCGAGATATATGAGTCGCGTGCCGAAAGAGAGCTGACCGGGCCCGTGTTCGTGACCGGGTTCCCCAAGGACGTTTCCCCTCTCGCAAAGGACCACCGGACCATCCCGGGATTCACCGAGCACGCGGATCTAGTGATGAAGGGAGTCGAGATCGCGCCCATCTATTCGGAGCTGAATGACCCCGAAGAGCAGCGCCGGCGGTTTCAGGCCCAGGCTGCCGCCCGGGCCGCAGGCGACGAGGAGGCCACGCTCCCGGACGAGGATTTTCTCGAGGCGTTGGCTTACGGAATGCCCCCCGCCGGTGGATTCGGGCTCGGAATAGACCGGCTGCTCATGTTCCTCACCGATACGCCGTCCATTCGGGAGGTCATCTTGTGGCCCACCCTGAAGCCGGAAGGTTGATCGCATCGGCGCTCTTGGAATCCATCCTCGAAGGTCGCGGCGCGGTCGTTCGGGGAGAGGCGCCCTCCTGGTCGCAGCGCTTCTCGTCCTGCCCGCTTGCGAGCTCGAGGCAGGGGACGGTGGGGGCGCGCCGCGCGTTCCCGTTGATACTCCCCGCACGGAGCAGGGCCCTGTAGTCGGCCTGGTCGGCACGATGACCGGACCGGGGGCATGGCGCGGAGACGATGCCTTCGAGGGCGCCGACCTGGGGGTCAACGTCCTCAACCGTTCTCTGCCGGGGCAGAGGGAGCCCTTCGAGCTCGTCACACTCGACGACCACGGCGATCCGGCCAGGGCTCTGGCGTTGGTCGAGCGCCTGGCCGCCGAGCACGCCACCGTGGGGGTGGTCTACGCGGGGCCGCCCGAGGCGCTTCCACGGGCAGAGGACGCCCTCACCGAGGCCGGTGTGCCGGCGATCCTCTGCTTCGGTGACCTTCCCGGGGCCTTGCAGGGATCCCCATCCCACCTCTTCCAGGTGTCGCCGCCGATCTCCTGGCAGGCGGAGCAACTGGCCGCATACATCCTCGAAGACCGCGCTTACAGGACGGCCGGTCTCCTCATGGAGAGGTCGCCCTCCGGCCGAGACGCACGCCGCGCCCTGCAACGCGCTCTATCCGAGGCCGGAGGCCGGCGAGCCGGGTGGGTTGGCTACAGGCCGGGCGCCGACAACCTGCCGGAGCTCCTGTCCCGGCTCAGACGCCGGCGGGTCGAGGCGCTCGTGGTCGCCGGCGGTCCGGGCCTCGTGGAGCGGCTCGAGGTCGGGCTCGAGCAGATGGGAGCGCTCTACCGCTCCACAAGAGCCGCCAGGATCCGGTCCCGCACAGACCGGGGATCCCGCACAGACCGGGGACCCGCTTCGTCGTGGAAGCCCCAGGTCCTGCTCTTCGACCTCGGGCTGTCCCCGGGTGTGGGGCTCCCTCCAGGGACGGTAGCGGCTGAGAGCCATGCGCGTGGGGCGCACTATCTTCCTCTGCCGGGCTTGAAGAGGTGGCGGTCGGCCTTCGTCGACTGGTGGGACGCCAAGCCCTACGGATGGGAGCTGAGGGCGTACCAGGCCGTGGGGATGATCGGCTGGGCGGCCGCTCGCTCGCAACCCGGCGACGACCTCGCCTCGTTGCTCGAAGCCGCTCGAGGGGTTCGCTTCGGCGGCATGACCGTCAGCTTCAGCCCGCTCGACCATCTCTCGGTGGAGCCCGGGACGATTGGTCTGTGGGCGATCCCCCGTCCGGGCATCCGCGTACCCGAACGGGGGCGCCTTCCCGGCGCCATGTCGTGGGTGCCGCTGGGCCGGACCTTTGACCCCGCCGCCCTTGGCCGGGGGGACGCCCGGCGTCTGTGGGGGCGACGCCCGAACGGCTCACTTCGTCCCCGCTTCGGTGTTCGCACGTCCCGATCCGATCCGGTCCACTGACCGGGAACGAATGTACCGGCGGAAGTGTTGGACCTGTCAAAGGAAAAGATGCGGCAGCCGGTTATGGCCTCGGGCTGAGTGGCCACCGGGGTAAACGGCCCCTCTTCGTATAATGGGAGGGGGCCGGAAAGTGGTCCCAGTGCTTCACCACTAAACAGGACCGCCGGACCAGGTTGCACAGACTAAGGAGGAGCGGCCCCATGTTTGAAAGGTTCACCGACAGGGCCCGCAGGGTCGTTGTTCTCGCTCAAGAAGAGGCAAGGCTCCTCAACCACAACTACATCGGCACCGAGCACATTCTGCTCGGGTTGATTCATGAAGGTGAGGGAGTCGCCGCAAAGGCGCTCGAATCGCTCGGCATCTCGTTGGAGAAGGTTCGCCAACAGGTCGAGGAGATAATCGGCGCAGGGCAGTCGCCACCCTCGGGCCACATCCCCTTCACCCCTCGGGCCAAGAAGGTCCTCGAGCTGTCGCTGAGAGAGGCACTCCAGCTCGGTCACAACTACATCGGCACCGAGCACATCCTGCTCGGGTTGATTCGCGAGGGTGAAGGCGTGGCCGCCCAGGTGCTCGTCAAGCTCGGCGCAGACCTTGGACGGGTTCGCCAGCAGGTCATCCAGCTCCTGTCCGGATACTCCGGCTCCAAAGAAGCTGCAGGCGGAGGCACGAGCCAGACACAGCAGGGCTCGCTCGTGCTCGACCAGTTCGGACGCAACCTCACCCAGTTGGCGGCCGAGAACAAGCTCGATCCTGTGATCGGGCGGGAAAAAGAGATCGAGCGGGTGATGCAGGTGCTGTCACGGCGCACCAAGAACAACCCTGTGCTCATAGGCGAGCCCGGGGTGGGGAAGACAGCCGTGGTAGAGGGCCTGGCACAGAAGATCGTCCGCGGCGAAGTCCCCGAGACGATCACGGGCAAGCAGCTGTACACGCTCGACCTCGGCGCCCTGGTGGCGGGCTCCCGCTACCGCGGTGACTTCGAAGAGCGCCTGAAGAAGGTGCTCAAGGAGATCAAGACGCGCGGCGACATCATCCTGTTCATCGACGAGCTCCATACCCTGGTCGGTGCTGGCGCAGCCGAAGGTGCAATCGACGCGGCGAGCATCCTCAAGCCGATGCTGGCCCGCGGAGAGCTGCAGACGATCGGTGCAACGACGCTCGACGAGTACCGCAAGCATCTCGAGAAGGACGCTGCGCTCGAGCGGCGCTTCCAGCCCATCAAGGTGCCGGAGCCCACCGTGCCGCACACCATCGAGATCCTCAAAGGCCTGCGTGACCGCTATGAAGCCCACCACCGCGTGCAGATAACGGACCAGGGGCTTGTTGCCGCAGCGAACTTCGCAGATCGTTACATCTCGGACCGGTTCCTGCCCGACAAGGCGATCGATCTCATCGATGAAGCAGGTTCGCGGCTTCGCATCCGCAGGATGGGGGCGCCTCCCGACTACCGTGAGCTCGAAGACAGCATCGTCGAGGTAAGGCGGCACAAGGAAGAGGCGATCGAATCTCAGAATTTCGAGCGCGCCGCCGGGTATCGAGACGAAGAGAAGCAGCTGATCGAGGAACGCTCTCTCAAAGAGGTCGAGTGGCGCACCGCTGAGGGTGAAGCGCTGGCCGAGGTCAACGAAGAAGAGATAGCTGAGGTCCTGTCGTCATGGACCGGTATCCCCGTCACCTCCTTGACCGAGGAGGAGACCACCAAGCTGCTTCGGATGGAAGAAGAGCTGCACAAGCGCATCGTTTCCCAGGAAGACGCAATCGGTGCAGTGTCACGCTCGATCCGGCGCACGCGCGCTGGGCTCAAGGATCCGAAGCGCCCGGCGGGCTCTTTCATATTCCTTGGACCTTCTGGCGTCGGCAAGACCGAGACGGCAAAGGCGCTGACCGAGTTTCTCTTCGGCGACGAGAACGCGCTCATCCAGTTGGACATGAGCGAGTACATGGAGAAGCACACCGTCAGCCGGCTCGTGGGTTCGCCGCCGGGTTACGTGGGTTACGAAGAGGGCGGGCAGCTAACCGAGGCCGTCCGGCGCCGTCCCTATTCCGTGGTGCTGCTGGACGAGATCGAAAAGGCGCACCCGGATGTCTTCAATACGCTGCTGCAGATCCTCGAGGACGGCCGGCTCACCGATGCCCAGGGACGGACCGTCGACTTCAAGAACACAGTGATCATCATGACCTCGAACCTGGGGACCCAGAATCTGCGCAAGCCCGCGATGGGATTCGGCCAGGCGAGCTCCGAGCTCACCTACGACAAGATGCGAGAGCGGGTCGAAGAGGAGCTCAAGCGGAACTTCCGTCCCGAGTTCCTCAACCGCATCGACGAGGTCATCGTGTTCCACGAGCTTTCGGAGGCCGAGGTCAAATCCATCGTCGATCAGCTGATCAGGCGGATCTCGAATCAGCTCGAAAGCCGTGATGTGGCGATCGAGCTCACCGATGCCAGCAAGACCCTCCTGGCCAAGCGGGGCTACGACCCGACCTTGGGGGCCAGGCCGCTCCGACGGTCGATCCAGCGCCTGGTGGAGGATCCGGTGTCCGAGAAGATCCTGTGGAAGGAATACGAGGCAGGCGACACGATCATCGTGGACGTCGAGCCCAACGACAAGGGCGAGGACGAGATCGTGTTCCGCAAGGCCGAGCGATCCCCGGACCACCCGCCGGTCGAGCTGGCGGGCGTCGGCGAAGGGGATTCGGAGTCGCTGCCCGAATCCTGAGCCCGTTGTCCAAAGCACCAGGGGCCCGGCCGGAGCGCCGGGCCTCTCCGCGACCCGCCTGGTCATCAGGGGCGCGTCGGAAATTTGTCTCACTGACTCAATAGATTGAGGTGATGCGTCCGACCGCCCAGGATCTCGCCTCCCGCCACGCCGGCGCCGAACACGTCTGTGGGGCCTGCGGATACACCTCGGCCCGGTGGTTCGGGCGCTGCCCTGAGTGCGCCGAGTGGAGCAGCGCCCGGACCTCGTCGGCGTCCACGCCCCGTCCTGCGATCACCTCGCTCGTACACGATGGGCCGCCCCCCCAGCGTGTGGCCACCGGCATGTGCGAGCTGGATCGGGTGCTCGGCGGTGGCCTCGTTGCCGGAAGCGCTATCCTGCTCGCCGGCGAACCCGGGATCGGGAAATCCACCCTTGTGCTGCAGCTTATGGACGGTGTCATCGCACAGGGGCGGCGCGCCCTTCTCATGACGGGTGAGGAATCGGTGGCGCAGGTGGCGCTGCGCGGCGCTCGACTCAATGTGGCGGCCGGCAAATTTCTCGTGTCGGCATCCTCGTCGCTTGAAGAGGTTTTGGCGGCCTCGCTGAGCCAACGGCCGGACGTCCTCGTAGTCGATTCCGTACAGACGCTGCGTGATGGCGGGCTCGAAGCGGCGGCAGGGTCGGTGCTGCAGGTGCGCGAATGCGCGGCGACCCTGGTTGCGCATGCAAAGCAAACCGGGACCGTGGTCGTGATGGTCGGCCATGTCACGAAAGAGGGTGCAGTCGCCGGCCCCAAGGCCCTCGAACATGTCGTCGACGCGGTGATCACCCTTGAGGGCGAGCGCGACGGCAGCCTGCGGACCTTGCGGGTGTCCAAGAATCGTTTCGGGCCCTGCACCGAAACGGGAGTCCTCAAGCTCGGGAGCTCCGGGCTCGAGCCGGTCGAGGACCCTTCTGCAATGATGCTGGTAGACCGCCTTCCGGGGATTCCTGGGTCGATGGTCTTTCCCTGCCTCGAGGGATCGCGCCCCGTCCTCGTAGAGCTGCAGGCGTTGCTGACACCCACTCCTCAGGCACAGCCGAGACGCGTTGCGATTGGTGTCGACGGTCGCCGATTGACGCTGCTGCTGGGAGTGCTATCGGAGCGCTGTGACGAGAGCTTCCATTCGCAAGATGTGTTTGCTGCGGCTGCGGGAGGTTTGGCGGTGCGCGAGCCTGCCGCCGACCTGGCACTCAGCCTCGCGTTGTTGTCGGCCAAGAGCGGCGCCTGCATCGATCAGACGACCACCGCTTTCGGCGAAGTCGGACTCGGCGGTGAGATCAGGCGGGTGCCTGCAACCCAACGGCGCGTCGACGAAGCCTTGCGAATGGGGTTCCGCACCGCGATCGTTCCGCGCGGAAGCGAACGGTCCAGCTCAGGGATGGAAGAGATCAGCGTGGGCGACATCAGGGATGCGTGGCACGCCTGCACTGGTACATAGAACCTGTTGCCTCGCTCAATCGGTGGTGTGTACAGGCCGTGCTACCCTTGATTAGAGCTACGGGAAGACTTTCGGGTCATCCGGCCAAGTTTGTAGCCTGCGATCGACCTTCAGAAGGGAAGTATTTAGGTGCGTTTCCACGTAGGGGATAAGGTCGTCTACCCCCATCATGGGGCGGCAATAATCGAAAGGCTCGAGCAGAAGGAAATGTTCGGTGAGAGCCGCGATTATTACATTCTCAAGCTTGCGTACGGTGAGCTGACGCTGATGGTGCCGATTGATTCCACCGAAGACGTTGGCATCCGCGAGATAACACCGGCCAAAGAAGTCCCCAAGGTATTCAAGGTACTCAGAAAGCAGGAAGAAACCACAAACACCACCAACTGGTCTCGGCGGTTCAAAGCCAATGTCGAGAAGCTCCGCTCAGGGGACATCTACAAGGTGGCCGACGTCGTACGCAGCCTTCACCAACGAGACAAAGAAAAAGGCCTTTCTGCCGGCGAGAAGCGGATGCTGGTCAAGGCACGGCAGATACTCGTTTCCGAGCTCACCTTTTCCAACGGCTGTGACGAGGAGGAAGCCGAGAGGCTGCTGGACGAGGTGCTCGGATAGCCGAGGCCCCCAGTGCGGCGATCCTGACCGCATTCGGCTCCAACGGGAGGCCGAGCTCGTCCCGGGGGGCGCCGCAGTGGCATCTGCGGAGACTCGGGGCCCGGACACTCGTGGACTGGTCGTTGGAAACGCTCTTGCACGCGGGCTGCGAACCCGTCGTGGTCGTGGTTCCCCCAGAGCTTAAGGAAAAGGCCGCCGAGGTGTGCCGCCTCTATAGTTCGGTGGAGCTCGTCGCGGGAGGGACTTCGGGTCTTTCGTCCGTGCGGCGGGCCCTTCAAATCGTGTCCTCTCCGTCGGTTGTGGTCCACGACGTGACGAGGCCGTTCGTGACTCACGATCTGATCGGGAAGGTCACCGACGCGCTGCAATCGTCCGACGGCGCCATCTGTGCGGTGCCACTGGATGAGACCCTCAAGCTCACCCATTCGGACCGGGTGGAGTCGACGGTCGACCGAACCGGCTGGTGGCGCGCCCAGACGCCCGAGGCATGGGACTGTGGCGTATTGCAGCAAGCTCACGAGCGGGCGCGCTCGGAGGGCGGCGCGGTACGCGACAACGCCCAACTTGTGGCCAAATATGGAGGAACCATCTCCGTGATTGCCGGAGCCCGGGCCAACATCAAGATCTCCTCGGGGGCCGATTTCATGCTTGCCGAGGCGATGGCTCATTCGGGTGTGATCTCTCCGACGACGGGGCCGGGGCATTGACTCCGTCAAGGGCGGCGCGCCGGATGACCGTCGTGGGCCGATGAGCCGTGTGGGGCTGGGTTTCGACTGCCATGCATTCGACTCCGGAAGGTCGCTGATCCTCGGCGGTGTCGTCATTCCGGGCTCGCCCGGCCTGAGTGGACATTCGGACGCCGATGTGCTGAGCCACGCTATTGCCGACGCCCTGCTGGGCGCGGGAAGGCTTGGGGATCTCGGGACCATGTTCCCCGCCGACGACCGCTGGCGAGAGGCCTCGAGCCTCGACATTCTGGCCCTTACCGCCCGTGCGCTGAGAGATCACGGATGCCGGATAGAGAACGTCGACGGGACGGTTGTTGCCCAGTCGCCCACCCTGGCGCCGCACAGAGGCGAAATGACGGCAGCCATCGCCCAGGCCCTGGGGTTGCCTGCGTCCGAAGTGTCGATCAAAGCCACGACGACGGACGGGCTTGGGTTCACCGGTCGCGGAGAAGGCATAGCGGCAATCGCCGTGGTCCTCGTCGACCAGACTTAAGCTAAGGGGCTATGACCATCCGCTTTCACGATTCACGCCTGCGCAAAGTAGTCGAGCTGACCACCCGTGATCCTGGGCGCGTATTGATGTATGTCTGCGGCCCGACGGTGTACAACCTGATTCACATCGGCAACGCCCGCACCTTTCTCTGGTTCGACTTCATACGCCGGTACTTCGCGTATCGAGGGCTTCAGGTCACCTACGTGATGAACTACACCGATGTGGACGACAAGATAATCGAACGGGCGAAAGTTGAAGGCAGCACCACGGATGCTGTTACGGCGAAGTACACACGCGCATTCGAAGATGACATGGCTGCGCTGGGAGTTGCCCCCGCGGATATCTTGAGCCGGGCCACCGATCACATCGAGGACATGGTGAAAGCCATCGAGGGGCTCATCGAGCGAGGCACTGCATACGCAGCAGGCGGCGATGTTTTCTATTCGGTCGAGAAGTTCTCCAGCTACGGCAAACTCTCCGGTCGTTCACTCGAGGACATGCGTGCAGGCGATCGGGTTGATCCGCACGAAGGGAAAAGCCATCCGCTCGATTTTGCTCTGTGGAAAGCGGCGAAGGAGGGCGAGCCATCGTGGCCTTCTCCCTGGGGCCCAGGCCGGCCTGGGTGGCACATCGAATGTTCGGTGATGTCGACAAAGTACCTCGGCATGGGTTTCGACATCCACGGTGGTGCAAGCGATTTGATCTTTCCTCACCACGAGAATGAGATTGCGCAGGCGGAGTCACTTGCGGAGACCGAGCCCTTTGTACGACATTGGATGCACGCCGGTCTGGTCCAGATGGAATCGGTGAAGATGTCCAAGTCGCTTGGCAACGTCGTGCTTGCACGTGAGGTGGTCGCGGCCTACCCGGGGGAAGTGGCGCGCTACTGGGCTATGACGGGCTCCTACAGAACGCAACTGTCCTTCTCCGATGAGGCCCTGGCCGATGCGGCTCAGGGATATGAACGCTGGAGCACCTTCCTGGCAGCTGCGAAGCATGCACTCGGCCCCGATATGCCGCCGGCGCCACAACCAGTTCGCCGCCCCGAGGGTGCGGACGGGCTTGTCGGACCTGGGGCGGAGTACATCGGGCGCTTCATCGAAGCTCTGGATGACGATTTCAATTCCTCTCAGGCTTTCGCCGTGGTGCACGAGCTCGTGCGCGAGGCAAATCGGCGCATCGAGGCTGCGCAACGGGGGGAAACCGAAGACCGGGAGGTGCTGTCATCACTCGCAGAGACTTTTGCGGAGATGACCAGCATGATGGGCTTCAGCTTCGCACCGACGGAGTCCCCTAAGCTGGTGGACGACCTCGTGCAGTATTTATTGGAGCTTCGCGATACGGCGCGCAGCGAGAAGGAGTTCGAGCGCGCCGACGGGATTCGGTCACGGCTGGCCGCGATGGGAGTCGCGATCGAAGACACACCTGCGGGCGCCCGCTGGCGACTCACCCCCGTTCCAAGAGAGGGCGGGTGAAGGGCGAGGCCCCTCCCGTCCTTGCCGGTCGCCGGCCGGTCCTCGAGCTGTTGCGCGCCGGCCAGAGCGCCGAACGGATCCTGCTCGCCAAAGGGCATGCCCCTTCCAACATCGTCAACGAGATACGCCGGCGCGCCGACCGGGCCGGCGTCCCCTTGCAAATCGTGCCCTCCTCGGAGATAGAACGCCTTGCAGGTGACGTCAATCATCAAGGGGTCATCGCGCTGACCGCCCGCTATCGCTACACGCCACTCGAGACGCTCCTCGCAGGCGAGTCGCCGGCGCTTTTGTTCCTGGACGGCGTCACGGATCCACACAACCTGGGTTCGCTCCTCAGGAGCGCCGATGGGGCGGGCTTCTCGGGCGTGGTAATTCCCGCCCGCCGAACGGTGCAGGTGACGGCCGCCGTCAGGCGGGTCTCCGCCGGCGCCGCCGAGGTCGTCCCGGTGGCCCGGGTCCACAATCTCACCCAGGCCCTGGAGACGGCGCGGTCGGCGGGGTTGTGGATCCTGGGACTCGACTCCGAGGCGGAGGACGACATCTGGTCGTCCGACCTGGCCGAGCCCCCCGTCGGCATCGTCGTGGGCTCCGAAGACAAGGGGATGGGAGCTAAGACCCGGGAACGTTGTGACGCGCTGGTACGAATACCACAGCGCGGCCGCCTGGCCTCGCTCAATGTTGCAGTCGCAGGAGCGATTGCGATGTACTGCTGCATGCCGGGCTCGAGATCCGGCGTGGCCGGGATGCGTCCGGAGGGCTGGCGCGGCAATGGGGCCTAGAGTGGTTCGTATCCAGGCGGTGGTCAGGTTCAAGGATGGCCGCATGTGGGAAAGGCTGAGGACGACGGCGCCCACAGGCAAAGTCACGAGACAAACGGCATAAGGCGTTACCCTGAAGGTGCCAGGCTGGAGTAGCTCAGTCCGGTAGAGCAGCCGCCTTGTAAGCGGCCGGTCGCAGGTTCGAATCCTGTCTCCAGCTCGTCGAACCACCCAGGGTGAAGCGGGGCCGGCAAGAGGTCAACGAGGACCTAGGAGCTGATGGGACGCCAGGATCAGTCAGACGCCTCACACGAGTCGGCGTGGGAAACCGCGCTGGCTCAATTGGACGAGGTCGCCGAGCTCATGGGACTGGCTCCCGGGGTTCACCAACTGCTAAGAGCACCCAAGAGGGCACTTACGGTATCGGTGCCGTTCCGGATGGATGACGGTTCGACGCGCGTGTACCAGGGCCACCGCGTCCAGCACAACGTTACCCGCGGTCCGGCAAAAGGCGGCATCCGCTATCACCAGGACGTCACCATCGACGAGGTCAAGGCCCTCGCGATGTGGATGACATGGAAATGTGCGGTGACGGGCATACCTTTCGGCGGCGCCAAAGGCGGGGTCGAGGTCGATCCCCGCAAGCACTCCCGGGGCGAGCTCGAGCGAATGACCCGGCGCTACGCCTCCGAGATCCTTCCGCTGATCGGGCCCGAGCGAGACATTCCCGCCCCCGACATGAACACCGACGAAGAGATCATGTCTTGGATCATGGACACCTACTCGGCGAACAAGGGCTACTCCGTCCCGGGAGTTGTGACCGGCAAGCCGGTGGCGATCGGCGGGTCGAAGGGCAGGGGAGGAGCGACTTCACGCGGCGTGATGTACATGATCTTCTCGGCGCTGCGGTCCAGAGGTCTGGCGATCGAGGAGGTGTCGATCGCCATCCAGGGATACGGAAAGGTCGGCGGTCGCGCCGCCCAGATGCTTCACGATGCGGGCTGTCAGGTGGTGGCCATCTCCGACGTGGAGGGTGGCCTGTACAACCCCAAGGGGCTCGACCCAGAAGCCATCAACCGGCACAAGCAGGGGGCGGGAACGGTCTCGGGCTATCCGGGGGCAGACTCGATCACGAATCCGGAGCTGCTCGAGATCGATTGCGATGTGCTCGTGCCGGCAGCAGTCGAAGGTGTCGTGACCGTGAAGAACGCCGACCGGGTGCGAGCGGACATCGTGTGTGAGGCAGCAAACGGCCCCATTACATTCGAGGCCGACAAGGTCCTGAACGATCGGGGCGTCTTCGTGGTGCCCGACATCCTCGCCAATGCAGGCGGTGTCGTCGTCTCTTACTTCGAATGGGTGCAGGATATCCAGGCTTACTTTTGGTCCGAGGAGGACGTTAACGATCGGCTCCGGGACATCCTGGAGCGCGCCTACGGCGAGGTCGAGACCCTGGCCAAGGAGAAGGGGCTGACGTTGCGCCAGGCTGCACATTGGATCGGTGTCGGCCGGGTCGCCGAAGCTCACCTGACGCGGGGGCTCTTTCCCTAGATATCCGGAGCACCGGTGTTCGGCGGCTCTAGTCTGCAGACGTGGGAGTGCTCGGACAAAAAGACAAAGACATCCTCGAATTCGAGCGGTCGTGGTGGAAGCACGCCGGAGGCAAGGAACACGCCATCAGGGAGCACTTCAATCTGTCCGCCACCCGGTACTACCAACTGCTCAACGAGCTGTTGGAGAAGCCCGAGGCCGAGGCGCACGATCCGATACTCGTCAAGCGGCTCAAGCGTCTGCGCGCCTATCGGCAAAAGCAGCGGGTGGCCCGCCTTCTGGGCTCGAACTATTCGCCGGGCCGGGGCTGATAGCCGGCCGAAGCGCGTGGAGGGATGGCCGGCGACCTCTCAGTAGAATCCGTGGGTGGGGCGACATTCCGCAGGTGATCAGTGGGCCTTCTATCGTTCCGTCACGAAATGGGTGCTGCCGTGGGTCCTCATAGCGGCGCTCATAGGTGTCGGCCTGTGGTTCGTGGGGCGCCGGGAGCCGGGGCGGGTGACGGCCGAGCCGTCGTCGGCCACGTCACCGACGCCCGATGAGAGCGCCAGCCCGGCCCCCTCGCCCAGCCCGAGCCCCTCGGGAGGGACGGGGGAGGACCGAGGCGGGCAGGCGCGACCGCTCATCACGGACGATGTGACCGTGCAGGTGCTCGATTCGATCGGGTCGGCCGGCGCGCAGGACCGCATGGTCGATCGTCTGGTCGCTCTTGGCTTCGAAGTCCCATTCGTCGCCGGGGCATCGACGACCTACCCGAGCACGACGGTGTTCTGGTCTTATCCCGAAGCGGAGGCGGCGGCAAGAAGGCTGGCGGAGCGCTTTGGCTGGAAAGTGGGCCCAAAGCCCGGCAATCTTTCCTCCGGCGTCATGATCCACGTCGTCGTGGGCCGCGACGAGGCGAAGGAATGACACCCGGACACCATGGGGTTTGGTCCGATTTGCCGCAGAAGAACGGGCTTTTCCTGGACTTCGATGGAACCCTGTCCGAGATCGTCGACGATCCTTCGGCCGCCCGTCCCCTTGCCGGAATTCCCCCGGAGTTGGCGCGTCTGTCCGGTCGGCTCGGGCTTGTTGCCGTGGTATCGGGTCGCACCGCACGGGAGCTACTGGTTTGGTTCGGTCGCGACGTCGAGCTGTGGGGACTGTACGGGGCGGAGCGCTCAATCGATGGGGTCATCAGCGTCTCCGACGAGTTGGCGTCCTACGAGCCTCTGATCAAGAACGTCCTCCAACAGGCCGAAGGGCGCGCCCAAAGCCTCGGCATCGAAGGGCTCCTGGTCGAGGACAAGGGCTACATGGTGGGCCTTCACTGGCGCAAGGCGGCGGATCGCGCCCGGGCCGCCGAGGCAATGTCCTCCCTGGCCGATGAACTTGCCGCCGAGCACGACCTCGTCCAGGCGCCGGGGAAGTGCGCGCTCGAGCTGCGCCCCCCCATGGAATGGTCCAAAGGCGATGTCGTGAGCGCCCGTACAGCCTCGGCCGGACTCGAAGGAGCGGCGTTCGTGGGGGATGATCGTGGTGATCTCCCGGCGTTCGATGCGCTTGATCGTCTCGAAGGTGAGGGCCTTTCGACCATCAAGGTGGGTGTGCGCTCGCCTGAGTCTCCTCCGGAGCTACTCAGGCGCGCCGACGTGATCGTGGACGGCCCCGGCGGAGTATTGAGGTGGCTGCGCGAGCTCGCCGGTTGACGTGGCGCAGGCCATCGGCACATGAGGGCCCTCGCTGCGCCGGACCACTCTCGGTGCAGGGACCGCTTACGTAGCCGGCTAGGTCAAGCCGGCCGGTCCGGTTGACGGCTCGCCGTGATCACGGATTGCAGCAAGGTCCTCCAGTTGGGTGTTGATCCACTCCTGGGGCTTGCTCGCACTAACCGTCTCCTTGAGCCGGGCGGCGCGATCGAAGCGCTGCCCCATGGGCATGTCCAGCGCCTCCTCCAACGCCGCCGCAGTCGACTCGATGCTGAGAGGGTCATCGATCGCGACAGAGTCGTCACCCAGCTCGCTGAACGAACCGGCGTTTCTCGACAGCACGAGCACGCCTGCGGTCTCGTTGACCGCAGCGCCTTCCTTCGAAACGAGATTCATGCCGTCCATGATCGAGTTGACGAGCAGAACGTCATAGACCATGAGCGCGCCCATCGTGCGCGGGAAGTCGTTCTCCATAAAAAGGTCTATTGCCCCGTGATGCCGGCTGTTGACTTGTGCGGCGGCCTCGCGCACCTCGGCTGAGTAGGTTTGATACTCCTCCATCGAT
Organism: Actinomycetota bacterium; assembly: GCA_013817045.1. Lineage (GTDB taxonomy): Bacteria > Actinomycetota > CADDZG01 > CADDZG01 > WHSQ01 > JACDDL01. The sequence goes on from JACDDL010000020.1 coordinate 18,141, forward strand.
TGGCGGGAGGGATACAGACAGGCAACGAAGCGTGCCCGGCCGGCCAGGTCGGGACGGCGGTCCAGGACCATTCCATAGGCGCGAAAGCCCCGCACGATGTTCTTGGATGGCTCGGTCCTGTCGGCCCGGACAAGCAATGGCCCGGTGGTCTCCTCGCCGAATCGCTGCGACCACATCTTGGCGTCATCGCCGGCAGCGGTGGCGCGCAGCTCGTCGGCGTCGACCGGGATGGGGTAGGCGCGCACCCAGCTGCGACGGCCTTCGAATTCGACCACGCCCACCGAGCGATCGACTTCCGCACCGATCTCCTCGCAGCACTGCATGAACCCCTCCACCCACGGTGCGACGTGGAACCCAACCAGGTCGGCTCCGAGCATTCCTTCGATGATCCGTCGGGGGATCGGCCACGGCAGGCGCCCGAGTCCGTGGGGCCCGCAGAACGATGAATGCGTGAAGTGAAGGATGGTTTGATCCGGCCGTGCATCGCGTAGATGCCGGGGCGCGGTCGCCAGGTGATAGTCCTGGAACAAGACCAGGGCGTCCTTGCCGATGCGTTCGGCGGCGACCTCTGCAAACTTGCGATTGACCTGGTCGTAGGACTTCTCGAACGCGGTGAGCTCGCGCTGTCCGAAGGATTCGAGCCCCAGCTCGTTCCACAAGCAGTGGTTGGCGAACCACAACATCCGGTTGGAGACCATGTCGTAGTACTGGCTGTAGGTGTCGGGATCGATGTCGATCAGGTGGACGGGATAGCCGAGCTCCTTGGGCAAGTCCTTCGTGGCGCCTTGCTCGAGGGCGCTCTTGTCGGCGTCGGAGGTGGCTGCCGCGATCCACTCAGCGCGATCGCCGAGCTCGCGTGCTGCCCAATCAAGCGCTCCGGCCAGACCGCCGGCCCCTCTTTGGGTTTGGAAGCTCCCCTGAACCTCGACGAAGGAGACGGGACCTCGGTTCGAGACGAGCACGACGTCGAGGTCTTTGTTCACCGCCGTATCCTAGGAGGCCCTAGGACACCACCGTTCCCCTGGGGCAAAAGAAGTCGCGCGTGCTGATTCTCATAGCCCCGGACAAATTCAAAGAGACGCTGTCCGCAAGCGAGGTTGCGCGGGCGATCGCAGAGGGTGCCCGGCGCGTCTTTCCCGACGCCGGGATACAGATTCACCCTCTGGGAGATGGGGGTGAAGGCACGCTCGAGGCTCTGGTGGCTGCGATCGGGGGACGCGTCGAGACGGCCGCGGTGTCCGGCCCACTCGGCGCGCCGGTCCACGCTCCCTTGGGCCGCCTCGACGACGGGAGGGTCGCACTCGAGGTCGCCGCTGCATCCGGTCTGACCCTGGTGCCCCCTGCCCGCCGGGACGCGCTGCGGGCGAGCTCTCGAGGTACGGGCGAGCTCATCCTTGCAAGCCTCGACGAGACCGAACCGACCACTGTGATCGTCGGCATCGGCGGCAGCGCCTCGACCGACGGCGGGATCGGCGCCGCCTCGGTGGCGGGCTGGCGCTTCCTCGATGCGCGCGGGCACGAGCTGCCGGCCGGTGGAGGGGCGCTGGTGGATCTTAGGAAGATCGACGGGACCGGGGCCGATCCCAGGCTGGCCCGATGCTCCATCACGGGTGCGACCGACATCGACAACCCGCTCTTCGGCGGGCGGGGGGCGGCCCACGTATTCGGCCCCCAAAAGGGGGCCTCACCCGAGCAGGTGACCCTCCTCGACGACGGTCTCGCCAACCTGGCCGACCTGGTCGAACGGGATCTGGGCGGAGACCCCGGCCTGGCCGGCTCGGCGGGCGCCGGCGCCGCCGGAGGGCTCGGCTTCGGTCTGGCGGCGTTCTTCGGCGCGCGGCTGGCGTCGGGATTCAGCGTTGTGGCCGAGGCCACCGGTCTCGCCTCGGCCATCGCCCGGGCAGATGTGGTTATCACCGGGGAGGGCCGCCTCGATGCGGGCAGCCTGGGCGGCAAGACGCCCATCGGGGTCGCCCGCATGGCCAGGGGGGCCGGGGTAGCCTGCTGGGCCGTTGTCGGCGATTCGGAGGTGGACCACGAGGAGCTGCGCGCGGAGGGCATCGAGCAGGCCGCGTCGCTGGTCGAGACGGTAGGGCGAGAGCGGGCGCTGGAGGACACCGCTGCGGCCCTGGCGGAAACGACCGAGAGGCTCCTTCGCCGGGCCCACGGGCTCCAGCGACCCGGGTTGTCTCCAGACCCGGAGGTCGGGTGTCCGTAAGGCGCTGTTCTATGACGGCAGGAGCCAATGGTTGGCTCGGAATCGGGCCCGGCCAGGGTGTGCTATCCAAGCGGTACGGACAAGCAAGCGAGGTAGAGGGACAATTTGAAGTACGTCGAGGGGTTGAGGTGCCGCGAATGCGGGCGGGATTACCCGGTTGCGCCTCAGCATGTCTGCGAATTCTGCTGGGGACCGCTCGAGGTCGTCTACGACTATGACGCGATCGCGTCTGAGGTCACGCGCGCCGGCATTGCGAACGGTCCCGAATCGATCTGGAGGTATGCACCCCTGTTGCCGGACCCCGGCGGCGAACGGGTCGACCTCGGCGCCGGGTGGACGCCCCTGCGCCGCGCCCCGCGTCTGGCGGCCGAGCTGGGCCTGGACAGGTTGTGGCTCAAGTTCGACGGTTTGAACCCGACCCATTCGTTCAAGGACAGGGTGGTCTCGGTGGCGCTTACCACCGCCCGCTCATTTGGCTACAACGTGGCAGCCTGCGCTTCGACGGGCAACCTTGCCAATGCAGTGGCAGCCCATGCGGCGTCGGCGGGCATGGACAGCGTCGTCTTCATCCCCAACGATCTCGAGGCCGGGAAGGTCGCCGCCACCACGGTCTACGGCGGGCGGGTTCTGGCGGTGGACGGCTCCTATGACGATGTCAACCGGCTCTGCGCCGAGCTTGCGGGTGACCACCCGTGGGCGTTCGTCAACGTGAACGTGCGCCCCTACTACTCCGAAGGATCCAAGACGATGGCGTTCGAGGTTGCCGAACAGTTGGGATGGCGCGCCCCGGAGGCTGTCGTCGTTCCGGTGGCGTCGGGGTCGCTATTGACGAAGTTCAACAAGGGTTTGAAGGAGCTTCACACCGTGGGCCTGCTCAACGAGGAGCCCACCACGGTCGTTCACGGCGCCCAGGCGGAGGGGTGCTCTCCGGTCGCCCGCGCCTTCGCCCAAGGTGCGGTTGAGGTCCGTCCCGTAAAGCCGCGAACAATCGCAAAGTCGCTTGGCATCGGCAACCCGGCCGACGGCTACTACGCACTCAGAGACGTGCGCGCCTGCGGCGGGACGATCACCGCAGTGCCTGAGGATGCGGTCGCACGGGGAATGACACTGCTGGCCCGAACCGAGGGCCTCTTCACCGAAACCGCCGGAGGCGTCACAATTGCGACGCTCGAGCGCCTCGTGCGCGAGGGAACCATCACGCGGGACCAGGAGACAGTCGCCCTCATCACCGGGGTCGGTCTCAAGACCCTCGAGGCGTTGGGGCACAACGAGCCGACCCACCTGAGAGAGGCATCGGTCGAGGCGGTCGACCATGCTCTGGGAGGAGTGTCGATATGAGTGTGAGGGTCAAGATTCCAACCCAGCTCCGGACGCTGACCGGCGGAGCCCAGGAGGTACCCGCCAGTGGGTCCACCGTGGCCGAGGTGGTGGCAGATCTCGAAGCGCACCACCCAGGGATGCGCGAACGACTGATGGACGGCTCCGGCTCGCTGCGCCGCTTCGTGAACGTTTACATCGACGATGAAGACGTCCGTTTTCTCCAAGGTCTCGACACCGAGGTCGATGAAGGGGCGCGGATGTCGATCATTCCCGCGGTGGCGGGTGGTTCGCCGGGCGCGGTCGAGGTTCGGCGCGCCGAACCCCCTGGTCTGTAACCTTCCGCCCTGTGAGGGGTCAAAAGGAGGTCAGGGAGCGTTCTTCGACCGAGCTTGTTTCGGCCGAAACAGTGGAGCGCTGCAAGCAGGGTGACCGAGCCGCCTGGGACGCGCTGGTGGAGGCCACCTATCGGGAGGTCTACACGCTGTGTCTGAGGGTTTTGAGGGACGAGCAGGAAGCCGCCGACGCGACGCAGGATACGTATCTGAAGGTATGGCGGGGGATCAAGGGGTTCCGGGGCGATGCCGCTTTCACCACCTGGTTGTACCGAGTTGCGATGAATGCTGCGCTGACGAGAAACCGGGGCAACTCACGCCGGAGGGCGATGGAGGTCGCGGCCGAGCCGGAGGCCCTTCTGTCCCTTCCGGCGAGCGACTCGACCGAGGCCGCAGCCGGTGCCCGCGTCGAGCTCGGGGTGTTGGAGACCGCCCTGGCCTCACTGCCCGAGCACTACAGGGTGGCGGTCGTGCTGCGTGACGTCTACGGCAGATCGATAGCGGAGATAGCCGAGACGCTGGCCATCTCCGAAACCGCCGCCAAAGTGCGGGTCCACCGCGCCCGCAAGAAGTTGAAGTCGATGGTCTATCCCGAGGATTCGGGCCCCAAGGAGTAGCAATGCCGATGAGCTGCAGTGAAATCAGGGCGATACTTCCGGCGTACGTGGAAGACAAGGCCTCCCTCGACGTGCGCAGGCACCTGCCCGAATGTCCGGGCTGCACCGAAGAGCTGGCCCGGTACCGAGGACTAGTCGCCGGTCTCGAAGAGCTCGGCGCGACCCCGCTGGAGGCCCCTCCGGGACTCGCAATGGCGCTCGCCGAGCTCCCCTTCCACGGCCGGCCACTGGAGAAGATCAAGACCCATGTCGCACGGAATCGGCC
>JACDDL010000137.1 GCA_013817045.1 Actinomycetota bacterium
TGAGTGGCAGATACTCCTCGCCGGTTCGGTAGTCGACCAGAACCGAATGGCGCTGGCTGAAAGTGCCGCGCCTCGAATCCTGTCCCGCAAGCCGGACGGGTGTCCCTTCGTACAGCAAAGTCCCAAACGCCAGTGCTTCTCCCGCGGTCCAGTCGAGGGCGCCGTCCTCGAGGAGTGTGCGCCGCTTCTCGATTTGTTTCTTGAGCTTCGGATGGGGTTCGAAACCCTCCGGCCAAGTCGTCGCGGCTTCATGAACTCGGTTGAGGCGCTCGCGCGAAACACCGGTGTCGGTCGGCGGAAGAACCCCCACCGGGGCCGGCGGAGATGCAGCCCGGACATCGGCAGTAGGAACGTTGTCCCTAGTGGCATCGAAGGCTTGTTGCAGCCGCGCCTTGAAGTCCTCCAGTGATTTCTCGGCTTCCTCCACGGTCATCTCACCGCGATTCATCAAGTACTCCGTGTAGAGCTTGCGGACGGAGCGCCGCGCTTCGATCTTGGCGTACATGAGCGGCTGAGTGAAGGCCGGCTCGTCCCCTTCGTTATGCCCGTGACGCCTGTAACAAACAAGGTCTATGACGATGTCTTTCTTGAACTCGCGACGGTAGGCGAACGCTAGTCGCATGATCCGAACACATTCCTCGGGATCGTCCCCGTTGACATGCAGGATCGGGCACTGCACCATCTTGGCGATGTCGGTCGCATACAGGGAGGAGCGGCCGAGATGCGGGGCGGTAGTAAAGCCTATGAGGTTGTTGACGACCACATGGACCGTCCCGCCGGTGCGATACCCCGGCAGACCCGCCAGGTTCAGTGTCTCCGCGACGACTCCCTGGCCCGCGAAGGCGGCATCACCATGAAGGAGCAGCGGCAGAATGCGATCCTTGCCATCGTCGCCGAGGAGGTCCTGGCTGGCGCGTACCATTCCCTCCACGACGGGATCGACCGCTTCGAGGTGGGAGGGGTTCGACGCGAGCACGATGCCGATGTCGTTGCCGGCCCGGGAGGTGAATCTGCCTGTCATGCCAAGGTGGTATTTCACGTCGCCGGATCCCTGCACGCTCTCGGGATCGACGCTGCCCTCGAACTCTTTGAACGTCTCCGCCAGGGATTTCCCGACGATGTTAGTAAGTACGTTCAGGCGGCCTCTGTGAGAGTGCCCCATGACTATTTCAATCATCCCGTTGTCGGCCGCTTCCTCACACAGAGCATCGAGCATGGGAATCAGGCTTTCTGCGCCCTCGAGGGAGAACCGCTTCTGCCCCGTGTACTTCGAGTGCAAGAAGCGTTCGAACGACTCGGCCGCACTGAGCCGGTCAAGTATGTACTCCTTCTCCTCCAGAGAGGGCTTTGCAGGAGGCGACTCGACTCGATGCTGAATCCAACGCTTTTGCTGAGGATCGGAGATGTGCATGTACTCGACACCGACGCGTCTGCTGTAAGCGTCTTGCAGGGTGTCAATGATTTTTCTGAGCTGTTGCTTTCGCGGCCCAGGAATACCTTCGAACACGAACTCGCGATCCAGGTCCCACAGGGTCAAGCCATAGTGCGAGAAGTCAAGCTCCGGGTGGTGCAGCAGCTCGAAGCCCAGCGGGTTCAGCTTGGCGAGCAAGTGACCCCGAACTCTGTACATGTTGATGAGTTGGATGACCCGGGATTGCTTCTCGAGGGCTTCATCATCGTCGAACGTTGAACGGTCAATGCTCCATCGCGCCGGCTCGTGGGGGACTTCCAGCGCAGCGAAGATCTCGTCGTAGAAACGGTGTGCGCCGAGCAGAAGGTCATGGATGTACGCGAGGAACTGTCCCGATTCCGCACCCTGGATGACCCGATGGTCGTAGGTGCTGGTGAGCGTCAACACCTTGCTGATACCGATGCGAGCCAAGGCACGCGGGTCCGTAGCTTCATACTCGTTGGGAAAAGCGATCGCTCCTGCACCGACAATCAAGCCTTGCTCAGGCATCAAGCGAGGAACGGAAAGAGTCGTCCCGACCGTCCCGGGATTCGTCAGCGTGATCGTGGTGTTGGAGAAATCGTCCGGCACCAGCTTGTTGTCGCGAACTCTGCGGACGAGGTCCTCGTAACTGGCGACGAAGTCGGCAAAGTCCAGACCATCGGCGTCCTTGATATTCGGCACGTAGAGGACCCGGTTTCCTTCCGCACGTTCGATATCGATTGCAAGCCCGAAGTTGATGCGCTTGTGCTGCACGGCATGCGGTTTGTTGTTGATCGACGTGTAGCTCGTCCTCATCGCCGGGCGCGCCTCTAGAGCCTTGAGAATCGCCCAGCCGATGATGTGCGTAAAGGAGATCTTGCTTATCTTTCCATCGACCAGGGAACGGTTGATGACCCGCCGATTCTCCTCCAGAAGCTTCGCCGGGATCGAGCGAACCGATGTCGCCGTCGGGATGGCAAGTGAGGCGTCCATGTTCTCGGCGATGCGCGCGAACACCCCCTTCAATGGGGTGGCGTCCTCGGGCACCTCCTCGCGCTCACTCGAGACGACGGGATCCTCGACCGCTACCCGCTCTGGGGTGGACGGCGGCTCAGATCCGTCCTGCTCGAGCTCGCGAGTCAGATCTTGCGTTGCCTGGGCACCCGGCTGCCCCGAACGCCTGGGTTCATAGTCGGCGAAAAACTCTTGCCATGACTCTCCCACCGCCTTGGAATTCTCCTGGTAGCGGCGATACATCTCATCAACGAGCCACTCATTGGGGCCGAATTCTTCTCGCTGGATTTCCTCTGCCACTGGCTTTCCTCTGGGCTTGTGGCTCACGAGCTCATTTTCTCCTCGTCGAGACCATCTCGTCGTTGCCTTCCGCAAAGACTAAATGTCACTCCGCTATTGTGGCGACGAGCTGTCGCCGCGAAGCAATCCATGTTTCTTATCCACCGGCCTTGGGAGCGAATCCGCCTTCGGTGAGAAACTCAAGCGGGATCGCCCCGTCGGCCGGCTCCGATACCCATACCCTGCCCTGCAGCCCCGTCAGCGCCTGGTAGCCGCTGAGTATCTCCGCCGCAGCCTCCTCGGAGCGCCCTTCGACCACGAGGTTGACCGTGCACCCCCCGAAACCACCCCCCGTCAGACGGGCCGCAACGACCCCGTCCGTGTCCTGGGCCACCTCGACGAGCGAGTCGATCTCCGGCGTGGAAGCTTCGAAGTCCCGAGCATAGCTGCGGTGAGAATCGTCAAAAAGGCGGCCGAGTCTCTCGAAATCGGCGGTGCGCAAGGCGGCGACCGTATCCATCACCCTTCCATTCTCACCTATGACGTGGCGGGCGCGCCGGTAGATGACGTCGTCCATGCGCTCGCGATGGGATTCGAGCAGTTCGCCGTCGGCGTCCCGCAGCGAAGCCACTCCCATGATGGAGGCGGCCGCCTCACACTGTTTGCGGCGTTCGTTGTAGCCGCTCTCGGCCAGCCCCCGTTGAACCGCCGAGTCGATCACAACGACTCTCAGGCGGTCGGGCACCTCCACCGCCTCCACCGTAATGTCTCGACAGTCGATGAGGAGGGCACAACCAGAGCGCCCGGCGGCGGATGCCAGCTGATCCATGATTCCGGACTGGATCCCGACGTAGACGTTCTCGGCCCGCCGGCAGATCTTTGCCATCCGAACTGGGTCCAGGGGTTCGGCGACGATCGCCGAAGCAATCGCCACCTCGAGCGCCGCCGAGGAAGAAAGACCGGCCCCCCTCGGTACCTCCGAAACGAGCACACCCGTGAATCCGGTGAGCTCGACGCCGTCATCGAGCAGGGAGCGCACAACGGCAGTGGCATAGCGGCCCCACCCCTTGTCGGGCCCCTCACCCGTGCCGAGGTCGACGATCGCCCCACCGGATTCGTCGAGCGAGGTGAGACGGAGACTTCCCGGACTTCCCGGGGAGCGACGACCGGCAATGTAGAGGGCGAGCCTGAGGGCCACCGGCAGCACGAAACCGTCGTTGTAGTCGGTGTGCTCGCCGATGAGATTGGCCCGCCCCGGAGCCCTCCAGGCCAGATCCGACCCGGACGGCGCCGATCTGCGAAGTCGGTCTGCGATCTCGGCCGGCGCTGCACCTGTGTTGCTCACCGGCCGACATTATCCCGCGGCCTGGAGGTTCTGGGGGAGAGTCCTGGGCGTTGGCGGCGGAATGTTCGGTGGTGGCACTTGTTGCAGTCAAAAGACCCATCGCTCACCCTTCCCTTAGGAGCTCATTGTCTTTCTGGCCGACACAAAACGCATCTGACACCGGTCATGCCAAAGAGCCCCTAGTCACACGGCTGTTCCTGCTGGTTCAGGGCGCAACCTTCGCTTACTTTGTGGCGATCGGGGCACTGATCCCGGTCCTCCCCCGCTTTACCAAAGGACCTCTTGGCGGAGGCGACGTGGCCGTGGGCCTCTCGATAGGTTCTTTCGCCTTGTCCGCCGTCTTGCTGCGCCCATTTGTGGGGCGCATAAGTGACCGTCGCGGCCGCCGCATCCTCATGGTCGCAGGGGCCGGCGCAGTTGCACTCTCGACGGCATTCTACCTCTTGGCAACCTCGCTGCCGATACTTCTGCTGCTGCGGGTCGTCAGCGGGGCCGGGGAGGCTGGCTTCTACGTGGGGGCGGCAACAATAATCAACGACATCGCTCCGGATGAGCGCAGAGGCGAAGCCCTCAGCTTCTTCTCGCTCGCTCTGTTCGCCGGCATTGCGGTGGGACCCGCCCTGGGCGAGCTCGTCCTGGGCGCGGGGGGTTTCGGGGCGGTCTGGGTGGTTTCGGCACTGGCATCCGGGCTGGCGGCGGTGCTCGGCACAAATGTCTCGGAAACCCGGCCCCCGATCGATCCCGACGCCAAACCTCCTCCGCTCATTCATCCTGCGGGGCTGATTCCCGGGGCGATCCTGGGCTCGATCATCTGCGGGTTGGCCGGCTTCGACTCGTTCGTCCCGCTCTACGCGCTGCAACTGGGCCTGTCCGGCTCGGGGGCTATCTTCCTGATGTTCTCCGGGATAGTGCTGACGATAAGGAGCGTTGGAGCGCGCCTTCCAGACCGACTGGGGCACCACAACGTCGCCCGGGTGGGGCTTGTCGCGACCGCCGCCGGCTTGATGGTGATAAGCGCCTGGGGGACGACCGCAGGCCTGTTTGCCGGAACCGCGATCTTCGCCATGGGGCACGCGCTCTCCTTCCCCGCCCTGATGAGCCTGGCGGTCAGCTCCGCACCTGCAGCCGAGCGCGGTGCCGTCATCGGGACATTCACCGCCTGGTTCGACCTGGCCTTCGGCTCCGGCGCAATTGGACTCGGTGTCGTGGCGAGCACATTCGGTTACCGCGGAAGCTTTGCCTCAGCGAGCGTCATCGCGGCGGCCGGGTTCTTGTTGCTCTTGTTCTACGGGCGTCGACAGGCAGCGGTTGCCCCGACGGAACAGGATTACGATGAGATGCCCCAGCCGACTCCTGTAACGCACTAGGCAACATTCACTAGCGCTTACTCAACCGCGTTGGTCAGACTACCGAGCCCCTCTACTTCAATTGTCACCGTGTCTCCCGGCTGAAGGTAGGTATTGCTCGCCATTCCGACACCGGCCGGAGTTCCGGTTGCGATGACGTCGCCGGGCTCGAGGGGGAAAGCCTTCGAACAGAAGGACACGACCGCCGCAACTCTGTGGATCATCAGAGAGGTATTGGAGTCCTGACGCACATCGCCGTTGACCATGCTCCTGATGGCGAGGGCGTTGGGGTCCCCGACCTCGTCGGGTGACACCACATAGGGCCCGAACGGCCCAAAGGTGTCGTAGCTCTTGGCGCGGAGCCACTGGCCATCTGACTTCTGGATCGCCCGCTCGGAGACGTCATTGAAGCAGGCATAGCCTCCGACGACCTGAAGTGCCTCGTCTTCCGACAGGTTCTTGGCGGCGCGCCCAATGACGATAGCGAGCTCGGCCTCGTAATCCACCTTCGTGGCGCCCTCGGGAATGCGAATCGGTGCGCCCGGTCCGACTACGGAGGTGGGAAGCTTGCCGAAGAGGAGAGGCTTGGACGGTTCCTCCTGTCCTGTTTCCTTGGCATGATCGACATAGTTGAGGCCGACACCGATGATCTTCGGAGGACGGCCTATCGGCGCGCCGAGAATCGCACCGTCGGCCGGAACGGCGTCGGCGATTGGATCCGCCGAGGCGCGGCAGAGGTGGTCGGTCAGCCGCCCGGGCAAGGGGTAAAGGCCGTCCGCTTCGACTCGCACGGGACGACCGTCGATCAACGTCGCAAGGCGCATGGCTCACACTCCATAAAGAAATTGTTGGACAAAGGCTCACTTTGATCATGAGCGTGACTCGAGGAGAGTGCAAATGGAACTGGTTCTGGTACTTGGCGTTGCGACACTGGGCGGCCTATTGGCGCAGCATCTCGGGATGCCCGGGGGGCTCATCTTCGGGTCGATGATCGGCGCCGCCGCCGTGACGCTGTGGCGGGGAGGCGGCGTGCGCATCCCTACCTACCTGGAGAGTGGAGCCTTTATCGTCATAGGCGCGGCGATCGGGGTCCTGGTCACGCGGGGCTCGATTGCTGCGATGCGCCCGGTCGTCGTCCCGGCTGTGCTCTCGGCGCTTCTTATCATCCTCGCCGGAGTGGCGATCGCCTATCTGCTCCGGGTGATGGGCATCGCACCGCCCGACGACGTCCTGGCGACCTCCCCTGGAGCGCTGAGCGCTATCTCCGCCCTGGCAATCGAACGTGGTGTCGGCCCCCTCGAGGTGTCGCTGTTCCACCTCGTCAGGGTGGTGCTGGTGATCTTGTCGCTCCCGGCCCTGAGCCTCCTGCTCGACGGGACGACGGGTTGAGAGGCTTTCGGCTGTTACGCTCTCGGAGGCACATGGCGGCCGTAGCTCAGTAGGTAGAGCACCCGGTTGTGGTCCGGGATGTCGCCGGTTCGAGTCCGGTCGGTCGCCCTCCTCGTCCCCCGTACCTCCTGTGGACTCGCTACCTTTGCGGATTAACTGCCCCATATCGGAGTTGATCCCCAAACCTCCGATTGGTCCAGAGGGTGAGGCGCGCCGAGGCATGTAGACTCGCCAACGGGTCGCTAGCTCAACTGGCAGAGCAACGGACTCTTAATCCGTAGGTTCAGGGTTCGAGTCCCTGGCGACCCACCCTAAAGGTGCAGGTTGGAGTCCTTTGCACGGGTACTTACCTTCTTTATCATCCGACTACGACACGTTTTCGACACGCGCAAGGGGTATTTGAGGCTTATCAAGCCTAGCTCCAAGCTCGTCTAGATCATTCTCGAACAAGTGCCCATAGGTGTCGTATGTGAATGAAACCGAGCGATGGCCCAACACTTGCTGAATCGCCTTTGGGCTCCAACCAGCAGCAATCATGCGCGCCGCTGCCGAGTGTCGAAGGACATGAACCCCAACCGTGGGGAGACTTAGTTGTTTGAGAGCAGGGCGCCACAAGTCCATATAGAAGTACCGGTATCGCAGCGGGCCCTTTCCTTTCGGACCATGAAATACGAGAGCCCGGGCTTCGGGATCAATTCCTTCGAGGTGACTCTCTAGCGCACTAGCGAGGCTCGGAGGTAGCGGAACGCTGCGCTGTGCGTGACTCTTCGTGCTGGTGCGCACGAAACCTCCAGCTATTTCACTGAGGCTTGTAAGGACGGCCAGCCGGTGCCGTAGTAAATCTATGTTCCGACGCTCTAACCCGATAGCCTCGGCCCACCTGAGCCCGGACATTCCCAGCAGCCGAACCAAAAGGTCATACGGCTCTGGCATGTGCCTTGCGATCAACTCAATCGCCGCCGGTTCCAGAAATGCAGCTTCACGGCGCTGAAGGGGGGGCAGCTTCACTCCGTAAGTTGGATTGCGAGCCACCGCGCTATCCCCCACCGCCATATCGAAAACCTGCTTGAGCACGCCATGCGCCTGCCGGATCCTGGAGGCTGAGAGTCCCTCCGCCTGCATGCT
>JACDDL010000021.1 GCA_013817045.1 Actinomycetota bacterium
GCAGCGGGGGCAGCGGACTCGCCGTTTTTCCCACGCGGCAGCCCTCCTATCCGGTCGTTTACCGGATACGTACTACGGATATGCACTCCGACCTGGGATTTCGCGCCCTCCTCACGCGCACTCAACTTGACGCCGTCCCTAAGAACGGATTTAGAATCCGCAGGGCTGGGCAGAAGGGGTTCACGGAGATTGCGAGGCGGCTCGTGAAGGAGGTGGGCTGGTCGCTCAGGGCAAGTTGATAGCCGTTGACGATCGGGCCTTTATGGCCGCGCAGGGCGCCCGCAAGCGGCGCGCCCGCCGCGACTATCTCAAGCGCGCCCTTTCAACCGGATTACTCGCCGGCGAGGCAAAGGACTGCGCCGAACAGTTGTTGCTCGTGAACGCTATGCGGGAGGCGAGGGATGACTAACAACTTCGAAGCGCAAAAGGCGGCGCTCTTCACGGACCCGAAACCGCGACCGTCGTTCACCAGTCCGGAGCGGATGTCGTGACGACGGACGGTCCTTTCGTGGAGACGAAAGGACGTCTGTGTCCGTCATGGACTCCGCCGTAAAGATCGGGGGTCGGAAGAGAAGAGACCACATTGGGGTCCGTGGTCGGGGATCGGGGTGCCCGCTTGGGAACGGCCGTGCGAGTGCGGAGGAGGACGTTAGCCCGGCAGGCCCGCGCTCGCGGAACCGCCAGCGCGACCTTCATGAGCCATTCCCTCCGTCGTTCCCTGGTATCGAGTTAACGCTAGGCTTCGAGAGTGACGTGTCACCATCGTTCGATTCAGTGAGAGTCCTCTCCGATCGCGCCGATGATGAAGAAGAAGAAGTCGCAGTTGGTCGGCGCGACGATGCCTTCCTTCGGCCCACCGCCCGCTGCAACCCCACGGTCGCTTTGCGATACCACAACGTTCACGCACGCCTCGATGGCGACATCTGGAACATTGTCGGTGGCCCCGGGGGGCGGGTCAGCCATGGCGGCCGTCGGGGCAAGAAGGAACGCCACGGTGGCCAAGCACAATGCGGAACGCCTCATCCGAATTCCCCCCTCCTGCGGGCGCTCTGGTACTGTTGCTCCTTGGAGCTCCCGCCTTTTGGACGGGTCCCGCTGCACTCACGCTAACACAGGCCGACCACACCCGGCAACCGTGCACGGGTCGCCGACACGTTCACCCGGCCCACCCGGCAAGAACTTCCCGTCAGGACCGCGGCGGTTCGGCATCTTCCTCCCTCGCACGTGTCCCACATCTCCGGCAGATGGCTGCGCCGTCGTTGGGATCGGGCAGCAGCTCACCTTCGGCACGCGGTGTGTAGGACTGCGTCTCCAGGCCATCTCGGCACGGCTGACACATCTCCGACGGGTCGATCAACTGGAATAGGTTGCCGGCCTTCTCAACGCCGAGATAGACAGACGTGTCCTGGTTCTCGGTTCGATCCCGCCGGTAAATATCTGAAAGCCAACGGCGCGCCGAAGTGGAGCCGTCGAAGTGCCGGTAACGGTGGATCACTCGAACTCTGTCTACGAGGGAAGGAAACGTCCCTGCGCGACGTGCCGCGGCTGTCTCCCGCGACAGTCCCTTGTAGGCGTTCACGGTGTTAGGGAGGACTTCCTCCGAGACGAGGCGGTAAAAGAGTTGTCGAAGCGTTACGCCGGTCTGGTAGCCGCGGACGATCTCAGCGGCGCGCTCCACGATGGGTGACCAGGAGAGTCGCGTCATGACACCTCCTCGACAGGGCATGTGGGGTGAACCACGCGCCCCTCTAGGGTGCGGGCCTCGCAGGGCTCGTGGCATACCTCGCAGGGCTCTAATTGGTGGCCGTAGGTCCAATCCTTCCTAGCCCGCCTCTCTCTTGGCCCAGGGTCCGCAACAGGCGCAACAGACGCAACGTTCCTGGTCACGGGCTCGTGCCCTGTTTCGTTCGGCTGGCCTGTTTCGTTCGTATCCGAAACATGTCCCGGGAGAGAAACACCCTCCGACGCTCCTACCTGCGAGGTTACGGATGTTTCGGGTGTTCCGCCCCCTGCACTAGATGGAACAGACGCCACAGACGGAACATCCCTGGTCACGCCTACCTGCGATGTTCCATCCGTGGCATGTGTTCCATCCCCTAACGGGGGGAGGTAGCGTGCCCACGAGTCCTCGAAATCGGAGCGGTTATAGCCGCGCATGGTGGCCTCTCCGATGCGGATTTTCTTGGGCCGAGGGCCGTAAGGACGGAGCTGTTTGGCGAGTTGCGCGGCGGGGCCTCGTGTCTTGTCATCCTCGACAAGACGTGCCCAACGCTCGGCCCAAGGGCCGTCATCTCGGTCGACGAGAGCTCTCAGGATCGCCTCGGTGGAGAGTTGTTGGCGGTCTCCGAACTCATCTCGGATGTGCTGAAGAAGAAGAGCGTCCTCGGATGGCTGGTGCTCGTCGCGGCCGTGAAGCGCGATGGCGGCCGCACGTGCCCTCTTCCCCCACACTCCTCCAGCGGCATCGGCAATAGCGAGGAGAGGTTCCCATCCATCCTGTTGTCGGTCGGTCAGCTCATCTGGCAGCGCCGGCTCCGCTTGACTCAGACGTTCGAGGTTATCGGCCGCCCATGCCTCCAAGCGGGCACGGAGGCGGTGTGCCTCTTTACCGACTTGGCGAAGACGGAAACGCTCGACTTCCTCATCACGCGTCTTTCGAGTCATCATGATGGGGATGGAGCGAGTTTCCACGGTGTGAGGAAGGTTGCCGATGCCGGCGAGCGCCTTGGCACAGAATGTCGGAAACCGCTTAGTCGTCATGGCAGTGCCCTGTCCCACACAACGCGGCACGCTGGTCCCTCGGGAATGTCCCGCGTTCAGAAGCGCTCGCAATCCCTCGTGCTCGAGCTTGTTGAAGATGGCGTCAATCTCGTCCAGTAGGAGGGTCGGCTTGTTGGCGTCAACCTCCCGATACACAACCGCCTCTGACGGCTCGATGACGTGAAGCGGGCGAGGGACCAGCTCGTTGAGGACCTCCAACGTTCGGGATTTGCCCGACTCGGGCTGTGGACTATGAATCTTCAGGTAGGGAGTGTGGTCAGCCGCGTCAATGCAATGAGCGTGAAGCACCCAAAGTGCCAAAGCCGCGGGAGCATGATCTGAGTGGAAGATGACGAAACGGCGGATGTATCCCGCCACCTCGTCGAGCAGGGGAGCGCCGTCCTCCTTGGAAACGCTTTGCTTGGGCTTGGGGGGAGTGTTCTGCTGGCGCTCCCGAACCTCAACCCAGCGACCGGATTCGGGATCGGGAGCGAGCAGCTTGTTTGTGAGGCTCTGACACTCCACGCTCTCGGCCGCTACCTCGCGGCCGTCCAGGGTCTCATGGCTCATACGGCGCGCCTGTACTCGGAGATCATGTGGTCCCACAAGATCAGGGAGCGGGTGGCCTCGAAGTCAAAGGGAGCGGGTGGCTCGAGGCCGAGGGCCGTCAGCCAAGCCAACTTGAATGTGCGAGCATCCTCAAGGCGCTGGGCCTCGTCAATCACTCGCTGTTCGACGACGCAACCGTCTATGATGGTTCCGTTGGTGGTGCAGTTGGCGGGGCCGCTCTTGCCGGAGCGGCCTTCGCTTTTCATAACCCACCACCAGCCTCGGCCTCTGCTCGGGCATCGTCTCCCAGCATCGCCAGAAGGCGCGCCGTGGGCACACGCAACTTGCGCCCGAAGCGCAGCGCGGGAATGCCGTCTCCTGTCTCAAGAAAGGCGTTCGCCGCTGCGTAGGCGGAGGGTCGAGACAGTCCCAGAATCCTCCCGGCCTCTTCTACGCTAATTGTCGGCGGCAACGCCTGGAGGTCCTCGCCGCTCATCGAACCGCCTCGGCGGCTAGGCGCTCGACGTGGGCCAGGAGGGCGGCGCGGGGAACTCTGATCGACTTCCCCAATCTGACCGCGGGGATCGTGCCGTCGGTGGCCAGTTTGTACGCAGTATCTCTTCCGACGCGGAGCAGAGCCGCGGCCTCGGCGATTGTGAGCAGGTCTCGAGGCGCCTCGTGGTGGCCCGTCTGTTCGTTCTTCTGAATCGACAATTCAGATACCTCCTGACTCATAGGTGTGGAATGTGTCTCGACATGTCCCAGACTAAACCAGGTTGAATCCACATGGGGCATTTACAGCAAGATTCTCCAGTGCTACGATGCACCCATGCCAATCCGGACGTACCAGGAAGTGATAGGCCGCAACCTGCGGTGGCACCGCAAGAGCAAGAACCTTCGGCAGGATGAGCTCGCCGAGCGTGCCCGGGCCTTCGGGATGAGTTGGAGTCAAGCCACGGTGGCTGCGATCGAGACGGGACGGCGCGCCGTTTCGGCCGAGGAGGAAAAGCTGCTACTGAGCTTGCTCGAAGTGTCGCTCGCACAACTCTTGGGCGGCTCCGAGAAGGTCAACGTCGCCGGGGTCATCGTGGAAGCCTCCGTAATCCACAGCTGGACTAGCGGCAGTCCGGCTCACCTCCAGGAAAGATCGTCGCCGGCGGAAGGGCCGGTTACCGAGGAATGGCGGCGGCGCATCCGTCCCGTTGCCAAGACCTACAGCCTGAAGGATGACGACGACACACTTTCCTACTTGGCGCAGACGGCTCTAGCGAGTGCCGAGGTAAAGGCGGCGCGCAGCCTTGGCGTGTGGAGTAGCAAGCGTGGGGCGCTCGAGGTAGCGGCCGCCTCCCTGTCCTTGTGGGGGCATTCGCTAACCGAAGAACGCAACGAGAGGTGGAGGGCCAAGGCCCTCACCCGCGAGGGGCGTCAACTCGATCCCGAAGGGCGTCAAAAAGCCATGGGGTGGATCACCAGGGAACTCCAAGAGGAACTGCGGGAGCACATACGGGCAGCTAAGAGGAGGAAGCGATGAGAGAGGGTGGCACTTTCCGTTACGTGCGGGGTGGCCGGACAAAGTACGGCATCAAGATTCCTATCGACGGGGGAGGGTGGAGGTACCTGTACGGATTCAAGACTCGCTCGAAGGCGAACGAGGAGTACAGGAGACGCCGGCACATCATCGACGCGGGCGGCGATCCATTCCCTGCGGACATGGCCTTCTCGGATTATTCGGCCAGCTGGCTGGCTCACCGGCGCGCCGATGGGCTCCGACCGACAACGGTGCGGCGGTATGAGGCTCTCCTTTACGCCGACGTGCTGCCGGTTGTCGGTAAGCTCCCGCTGAGGAGAATCAGGCCGGCGCACGTCCGGGCCGTCCTGGACGGCATGACGGCGCGGGGCTTGTCCCCGCGCACCGTGATCCAGGGGCGCGCCGTGTTCGGTGGCGTAATGAAGCAGGCCGTGCGGGACGGCTTGATCGAGAGCAACCCCGTCGGCGCTATTCGGCGCCCGAAGGCGGCGCGGGCCAGCTTGGCGATCCCTAGTCCCTCGCAAGTGAAGGCGCTGCTCGAACAGTCCCGCGGTACCGAGGTGGAGATACCGCTGCTAGTGGCCGCCACTACCGGGTTGCGACGCTCAGAGGTTTGCGGGCTCCAATGGGGCGATCTCGATCTCAAGGCGAATCGGGTGAGAGTCGTACGCGGGCTCCAATGGCTGCCCACCGAGAATGGGCGAGTGCTGGGCTTTACAGGACTCAAGACTGAACGGGCGCGCCGTACCGTCCACCTCCTGCCGGTTGTCGCCGACCGCCTCCGTCGTCACCGTACCGAGCAGCTCGAGCGCCGTCTCGTGCTGGGAGAACAGTGGCAGGACTACGACTTAATCTGCGAGCGCGACGACGGCGCGCCGATTGATCCAGTAACGGTTACCAAACGCTTCAAAGTACTGGCCAGCGCGGCGGGGCTCGATCCGCGCACGCGCCTGCACGATCTTAGACACGCCGTCGCAACTCAGTTGGCGCGCAACGGAGTCCACCCGCACACCGTGTCGGCAATTCTGGGGCACTCCTCGGTGGCATTCACCTTAGATGTGTACACGGAGGAATGGGACGAGGGCGCGGCCCAGGCCGCCACTGCCCTTGGCGAGGCGCTCGACTTGTAGAAAAACGCTGGAGTTGTACTTTTGTTGTACTTCGGCCCCCGGAAAGCCTCGGGGGCCTTTGCTTTGGAGGTGTTTGTGCAGGTCAGCGTGGGTGGGCCGCCAGGGACTCGAACCCTGCCAACCGGATTAAAAGTCCGGTGCTCTACCTGATGAGCTAGCGGCCCTCCGCCGTTCTACGCTACTGGTTCGAGTGGCGCTCTTCGGCCAGAGCGGGGCGCCCCGGCGCAACCTGGAGGCAGAGACCCTCGAGCCCTCGCACCACCACGTCGTCGCCGCGGCCGGCGCCCTCGGCGCAGTGCGCCTTCCAGATCTGGCCCCTGATGCCGACCTGGCCGTCGGGGCGGCAATCGGTCAGCGCTCGCCCCCGAGCTCCTCTCAGACCTTCGGCTCCGGTGACCGACCGGACTCTTCGCCACCTGAGCCACAGGAGGACGTCGGCTACCTCCAGAAGAGCCAGGGGCAGCAGGACGACGTACCTCCACGGCACTTCGAGAAACGTAAACGACAATAGGGTCCCAATGACGAGAATCATGGAACGATGTTAGTAGTCGCGCGGGCGCGGCACGAGCCGGTACCCCACGTTACGGATCGTCTCGATCAGAGCCTCATGTTCGGCGCCCAGCTTGGCTCGCAGCCGGCGCACGTGCACGTCCACGGTCCGGGTCCCTCCGTAGTAGTCATACCCCCAAACTTCTCGCAGGAGCAGGTCGCGCCCACAGACCCGGCCGGGGCGCTGGGCAAGGAACTTGAGCAGTTCGAACTCTTTGTAGGTGAGATCCAGAGGTCGTCCGCGAACATAGGTTTGGTAGTTGTCGGGATTGACTGTGAGTTCCCCGACTTTGATGACACCGACGTCCTCTCCGAAGCCGGCGCGCCTCGCCGCGAAGGCCAGGCGCGCGGATATCTCGTCGGATGAAGCATCCACGAGCAGGAAGTCGTCGGCGCCGACCTCGAAGCGGAAGCGGGCGACGTGCGACTCGTCTACGACCACGACAATAGGTGGAAGGCCCGTTTCCCACGCGAGCGACAGGCGCCGGGTCGTCTCCTCGGCTGCCTGGACATCGGCGGTTCCGTCGATCAGCAGCAGATCCGGATGAGACTCGATCAACTCCTGCGTGCCGGTTTCCTTGAGGCCTCCCGATACGACCCGGTAGGAGAGGACGGGCCACTCAGGCAGCAGTTCCTTGATGTCGCTCAGTTGGTCGGACAGCAGCAGCACCGTCCAAGTGTTCCCCGGCCGTTGAACTAATCTTCACCTCCTACTCCGGTAGCTCTTGCGGGCAGATCCTCATCGGGCCCTTCCCTCCACTGATTGGTGATCGGCAAACGACGATCCCGCCCGAACGCCTTGCCGGTAACCTTGGGGCCCGGCGGGGCCTGCCGGCGCTTGTATTCGGCCCTGTCCACCAGGGTGATCACCCGCTCGATCACGTCGCGTTCATAGCCCAGTTCGACTATGTCGGCGACGCCAACCTCTCCTTCGATGTATGCCTCGAGTATGGGATCGAGAACACTGTATGCAGGTAACGAGTCCTCATCCTTTTGGTCCGGTCGCAGCTCGGCCGAGGGCGCCTTGGTCAGAATGTTTTCCGGGATCACAGTCGAGATCGAGTTCCGGTAATGCGAAAGAGCGTAGACCTCGGTCTTGAAGACGTCTTTCAGCAGCGCAAACCCACCCGCCATGTCGCCGTAGAGCGTCGCATACCCGCATGCCATCTCGGACTTGTTCCCGGTGGCGATGACCAGATGACCGTAGCGATTCGAGATCGCCATCAGCAGGTTCCCGCGAGCGCGGGCCTGAAGGTTTTCCTCCGCCAGGCCCTCCTGCGTCTGCCCGAAGGCGGATTCAAGGGCTTCGACATAAGCATCCTGAATGTGCTTTATGGGCACTTCGATCGTTTGGATTCCAAGTGCTAGAGCAAGTGCGTCGGCGTCGCCTCGCGAATCCGAGGAGGTGTACACCGACGGCATCGAAACACCGAGGACGCAATCGGTGCCCAGCGCGTCCACGGCTATGACGGCGGTGAGAGCGGAATCGATCCCCCCGGATAACCCCACGACCACTTTCTTGAAGCCGTTCTTGTGAACATAGTCTGCCAAACCGAGACAAAGAGCACGGTAGATCTCCGCCTCCACAGACAGCGCCTTTGTTACAACACCTCGAGCTCCACCTGATGGCGCCGGTGGAAGCGCGACCCGGACTCGACGCACCGGCGGGCCGGGCCCAGTTGCCCCCATGCCATCGCGGTGGCCCAACGGCACGTCGACGAGTGCAAAGTCCTCTTCGAACTGCTCGAGGCGCGCCACCACCTCTCCATCGGGAGAGATCACAATCGAGCTGCCATCGAAGACAAGCTCGTCTTGACCGCCCACGGTATTGACGTAGACGATCGATGCCCCGGCGCGCCGGGCGCGGTCTGCCAGCATGGCGGTGCGTTCATCCAGCTTGTTCTTGTCATACGGCGAAGCATTGATATTGATGACTATCTGCGCGCCCGCCAGCCCTTGCTGCACCACGGGCCCGTCTTCGCTCCAGGCGTCCTCGCAAACGCTCACGGACAAAGCGGCTTCAGGGGTATCGATCAGCAGATGATCCTGGCCGGGCTCGAAGTAGCGACGCTCGTCGAAGACGCCGTAGTTCGGCAAGAGGTGCTTATGGTAGACGCCCACAACTTGCCCCCGTCGGCATACGGCGGCGGCATTGAAGAGACATCCATCCTTGTGATCCACAAAGCCGAATACGGCCAGCGCATCACCGCTTGACGACGCAACCTGCCCCAGAGCTTCCAGGTTGGCCTCGATGAAAGATGCTTTCAGCAACAAGTCATCGGGAGGGTAGCCGGTCACCGCGAGCTCGGGCACGACGACGACCTGGGCTCCCAGGTCGTCTGCGCGCCTCATAGCCTCCTGGATGCGCCTGGTGTTGCCGTTGATGTCGCCGACCACAGGATTGATCTGCGCGAGCGCCACCGTAACCATGACACCAAGACTACCGGCGTCAGGCGGGGGATCACCTCCGGCCGGTGTCTCGTTACCTCCCGGTAATCCGGGCGGGCTAGGCTGCCAGCGTGGAGAGACAGCGGGATTACGTCTTGCGAACCGTCGAGGAGCGCGGCATCCGGCTTGTGTGGCTGTGGTTCACCGACGTCCACGGCTTCCTCAAGACCTTTGCGGTCACCTCGGAGGAGCTCGAACAGGCATTCGACGAGGGCATCGGCTTCGATGGCTCGGCTATAGAGGGCTTCGCCCGGATCCAGGAGTCGGACATGCTCGCCCGCCCCGACGCCGGCACCTTCCAGATTATGCCTACGCAGAGCGCAGGCCGCCCCTCAGAGGCGGCTGGTTACCCCGGCCACCCGGCACCCTCCTTGCGGCAGGAGGCGACAGAAGGCGGAGTCGCTCGCATGTTCTGCGACATCCACACCCCCGACGGACGTCCTTTCCGGGGCGACCCCCGCTTCGTTCTCAGGCGCAACCTCGAGAAGGCGGCCGAAAGAGGATTTACCTTCTACGTGCATCCGGAGATGGAGTTCTTCCTTTTCAAGAGCTCCGAGGACCCTTCCCCCATCGATGCCGGTGGCTACTTCGACCTGACGCCACTGGACCTTACGCAGAAATTGAGGCGTGACACGGTCGGAGTGCTCGAGCGCATGGGCATCCCGGTGGAGTTCTCCCACCACGAGGTCGCTCCATCACAGCACGAGATCGACTTGAGGCATGCAGACGCATTGACAATGGCCGACTCGGTGATGACCTATCGCTTGATCGTCAAGCAGATGGCTGCCGAACGTTCGATGTACGCGACCTTTATGCCTAAACCCTCTACTCACCTATCCGGCAGCGGCATGCACACCCACATGTCGCTGTTCGAGGGCGATCAGAATGCGTTTCACGACTCTTCGGACGACTATCACCTTTCGAAAGTGGCCAAGGCCTTCCTTGCGGGCCTGCTCGTGCATGCGCGGGAGATCACGGCCATTACAAACCAGTGGGTCAATTCCTACAAACGGCTCATCACCGGACCGGGGTACCCCGTGCCCGAGGCCCCGGTGTACGTCTGTTGGGGGCGGCACAATCGCTCTGCCCTCATTAGGGTTCCGATGTATAAGCCGCGCAAGGATCAATCCACCCGTCTCGAGATCCGCTCACCCGACCCGGCTTGCAATCCCTATCTTGCCTTCTCGGTGATCTTGGCGGCCGGGCTCGAAGGCATCGATCACGGATACGAGCTGCCTCCTGAAGCGACCGACAACATCTACGAGATGACCGACATCGAGCGGCGCGCCCGAAAGATCGACCAACTCCCCGGGAGCCTCCATGAGGCGCTGATAGAGATGGAGGGTTCCGAGCTCGTCGCGGAGGCTCTCGGCGAGCAGGTATTCGAGTACCTGCTGCGCAACAAGCACACCGAGTGGGACGAATATAAGTCCTATGTATCGCCCTACGAGATCAGCCGTTACCTGCCGATTCTGTAGTCGTTCGGATCTCTATCATCCGAAGCGTTTTCTGGTTGCCGGCAATCTCGTCGCGCCGACCCAGCGGGGGCCCCAGTAATAGGGGTCCCTGATCGACTGAACTCTGACTCCACTTGAAGAAGTCGTCGATAGGAAGTTGCCGTGACCGATGTAGATCCCGGCGTGGCCGACGCGCGCGCTTGTCGTCTTGTGGAAGACAAGGTCGCCCTTCCGAAGATGCGAACGCTGCCAAATGCGCTTTACCTTCGGTTTGTTTGCCAAATAGAACTGGTCGATTGCCCGGCGAGGGAGTCCTCCACCGTGATTGTTGTAGGTCCAGCTTGTCAATCCAGAGCAGTCGAACCCGCTGGACGATGAGCCACCGTAGACATACGGTGCGCCGAGCTGCTTCATAGCTCTTTTCTTGATGTGGCGTCGCTCTTTTCGAAACTTCGCCGCTTCGTGAGCGTTCGCTGGTGATGCCACTGCGTATGACGCTGTGATGCCAACGATCAACGCAATGAATACAGATGCCGTGCGCATTGGGCGCAGGCGCGTACAGGTAGCTCTCACCGCTCACCTCCCACTCGATGCGCTCTGCTGTTTGAAAGCGACCCGGATGTGTCATTCAGACGCACAAGTTGGGCACCTTAGTAACGCAATCAAAGAGCGTCTATAGGGACGACGCAGAAGACGGGCCGCTCCTTTCTCTGCCACAGCCACAACAAAGCATGGTTCTCGTGCTGCCTCGGAGGCCGTTCCTGCAGTCATTGGCGAGCCGGGCGAACCGGATACGCTTGGCTGCACATGGAAGCGCGTGAGCGGGTCCTGAGGGACGCGAGCGCATCGCTGGCAGACTTCATTGCCTCCGATCGCCCAAGCCGTGAATTGGTCAACGAAACGCTGGAACTACCCGCGGGCGCCGATTACGTGCTGATTGCAGAGACCGCAGCGGCCGAGGGCGGCATGCCGTCCCTCAGACTGGAGAAGCGCCGCCGTCTCGCCCAGATCGCAACCCGTGACCTTTGTGGCGAGCTTTCGCTCGAAGAGGTTGCGGCCGCCCTGAGCGACCTCGCAGACGCGTGGCTCGAGGTTTGCCTCACCCACTTGCACGCCCCGGCCGGCATGGCGGTGATCGGAATGGGAAAGCTGGGGGGTCGAGAGCTCAATTACGCGTCCGACATCGATCTGATCTATGTGACCGATGAGAATGTTCCCAGAGCCACCAAGGCAGCCTCTTCGTTGTCGGCAGAGCTGGGCGGGCACTCACCTCAAGGCCAGCCTTTTCGGATCGACCTGAATCTCCGTCCCGAGGGCCGGAGCGGCGCGCTCGTCCGTTCGGTGGAAGGCTGCATCGAGTACTACACGCGCTGGGCGCAGCCCTGGGAGCACCAGGCGCTGATCAAAGCAAGGTTTGTGGCCGGCAATGCATCTGTCGGCAAGGAATTCGTCGACAGAACGCGCCCCCTCGTCTATCCGTCCGACGTTTCACCAGAACGGATCGCCAGCATCCGGAGAATGAAGGAGCGCATCGAGAACCATGCCGCACGCTCCCTTCGTGGCCGCAAGCCCGATACCGCCGACGTCAAGCTTGGCCCGGGAGGGATAAGGGACATAGAGTTCTCGGTTCAACTGCTGCAGTTGGTGCATGGGGGATCGGATGACCTGGTGCGTTGCCCGAACACCCTCGAGGCGATCGCCGCATTGGCCGATGGCGGCTACGTGGCAGAAGACGACGGTATTGCTCTGTCGGAGGCCTACCGTTGGCTGAGGAGGGTTGAGCACAGGCTGCAGTTGTGGCAGGAGCGCCAGGTTCACGCTTTGCCCGACAGAGAGAGTGATCGAACGCGTGTCGCGCGATCCATGGGCTTTCGCGACACCGTCGACCTGAGTGCTACGGCGAACTTCGATGCCGCACACAGACGGGTCTTGAGCGACGTGCGTTCCCGGTTCGAGAGGCTGTTCTACAGGCCGATGATCGAGTCGCTATCGGAGGCTACGGGCACACGGCTGTCGGAAGAGGCTCTTCGAGAACGGTTGAGGGTGCTGGGCTTCCGGGACGCCGAAAGGGCCGCTCGAAACTTGGGGGAACTCGTGTCTGGCATCTCGAGGCGCGCCGTGTTGCTGCGCTTGCTGACACCGGCCATGTTGCGATTCCTTGCTCGGACTCCGCTTCCGGATGCGGGGCTGCTGGCCTTCTTGCGCTTGAGTGAGGGGCTCGAGGAGCGTCCTGCGATGCTGGGCAGGTTCCGGGACAACCCACCGGGGCTCGAGTTTCTTGCAGCCGTCTTGGGGAGTGGACGAGTCCTTGGGGAGCTGCTCGAGCATGTCCCGGAGGAGCTCACCACAATTGCGGCACATGCGACGAGCCCAACCGGCGATCACGAGCGGAAGCTCAAGGACAGGGGACGGTTGGTGGAAGAAGCCCGGGCCTCGCTTGCCTGGCGCGAGCCCGAGGGCCGCCTCCAGGGGCTGCGCCGATTCAAGCGCAGGGAGATGGTGGGGATGGCTCTCGCCGATCTTGGTGGAGAGGTCGATTCATCCGAGGTCGGCAAAGGGCTCGCGCATCTCGCCGAGGCCTGCCTCGAAGCGGCCCTCGAGGACGTGCATGGGCGGTTTGCGGTCATAGGGATGGGCAAGCTGGGGGGCCGGGAGCTCAACTATTCCTCCGATATCGACGTCATGTTCGTGCACGACATGGACCCTTCCCTTGCGGTCACGGTAGGGGAAGGGTTGGTGAGGGCCGTCGGCGACGTCACTCCCGAGGGGCAGACCTGGCGCATCGACTTGGGCCTTCGCCCCGAGGGCAAAGATGGCGCTCTGGTGAGATCAATCGACTCTTCTTTGGAGTACTACCATCGCTGGGCGCAGCCATGGGAGCACTTGGCGCTGATCAAGGCGCGTGTAGCAGCCGGAGATCCTGTGCTGGGGCAACGGTTGGTGGATGGGACCAGGTCACTTGCCTGGCCCGAGACTTCACCACAGGGGGCAATCGGCGAGATCCGGCATCTCAAGGCGCGCATGGAAAAGGAGCGCATCCGTCGAGGCACCGATGCTCGTCTGAACATAAAGCTAGGCCCCGGTGGCATCTCGGACATAGAGTTCGCCGCTCAACTGCTCCAGCTGCAGAATGCTCATGAGTTTTCTGCGCTGCGCGTGACGGGGACGCTGGAAGCGCTCGAGGCTGCAACGCAAGTTGGCGTGCTCCCGAGCGACGACGCCGCAATTCTCATCGACGCACTTCGTTTCCTGACACAACTCAGGAACAGGTTGTTCTTCATGACCGGGCAGCCGGTGGACGTGCTCCCCTCGAAGCTCGAGGACCTGGAGGCACTTGGGGTGGCATTGGGCTTTTCGCATCAGCCGTTGCAGGAGCTTCAGGAGGCTCACCTCCGCACCACCAGACGTGCACGCAAGGTAGCCGAGCGGGTGATCTACGGCTAGCGGCGGCCGTCAGCATGCCGCATATTCCCCGGCGTTACCAATCGTCGCCGCGCCGGGTTTCGCAAGTGAGCGGCGCGGTGAGGTCGACGTCCTTGCTTGGGCCGAAGCGAAGGACCATTACACCGTAATCCTCTTCCTCTGTGCGGACGGCTTGTGAGCCGCTCCGAACGAAGGTAGGACCGCGCCACCTTTCCCACCCGAGGCGTTCGTAGAAGTCGTGGCGGCCGGTCGAGAGGGCGCCCATTTCGTATTCGCTGCGTATCACCTCCGAGATCTTGGCCATCGCGACGGAGCCGAGCCCTGCTCCTTGTCTCACAGGTGCGGTCCCTACACCTTCGACATAGCCCACGTTGAGGGGTCGATCCGCCACCTCGAGAACACGCGGGACAACGGCCGCATGTGAGAGCGTGGCGCCGCCGTCGGCGACGACGACATGCCACCCGCCGATCGTGTGCTCCCAATCCTCCTCTGAGAAATCCCCTCCATAGGCGTCGCCGAGGAGGCGCCGGATCGCCGCCAAGAGATCCCCGGACGCCTCCGCCGTGGTGAACAGATGAATGTCATGCACGAGGACGACGTTCGGGAGCTAGATGTCGTAGTAGAGGTAGAACTCCCAGGGGTGCGGACGCAGCCGAAGCTCATCGACTTCGTGAACCCGTTTGTAATCGATCCAGGTGTCGACCACGTCCTGTGTGAAGACGCCGCCTTCGAGCAGAAAGTCGTGGTCGTCTTCCAGTGCAAGCAAGGCCTCTTCCAACGATCCGGGGACCTGCGGGACCGCCGCCAGCTCTTCGGGAGGGAGGTCGTAGAGATCTTTGTCCACCGGCTCCCGCGGCTCGATCTTGTTCTTGATTCCGTCCATCCCGGCCATCAACATCGCGGAGAAGGCGAGATAGGGGTTGCAAGACGCGTCGGGGCAGCGGAACTCCAGACGCTTCGCCTTCGGCGATTTCGAGTAGACGGGGATACGGACGGCCGCCGATCGGTTTCTCTGTGAATAAACGAGGTTGACCGGCGCCTCGTAGCCCGGCACCAATCGCTTGTAGGAGTTGGTGGTAGGAGCACACAATGCGAGGAGCGCGGGCGCATGAGCCAGGAGTCCCCCGATGTAGTAGCGCGCGACATCGGCAAGCCCCGCATAGCCAAGCTCATCGAAGAACAACGGCTCGTCGTCCTTCCACAGCGACTGGTGCACGTGCATCCCCGAGCCGTTGTCCTGAAAGATCGGCTTGGGCATGAAGGTGACCGTCTTGCCGTGTTGCAGGGCGACGTTCTTTACCACGTACTTGTAGAGCAGCAGCCGGTCGGCAACCGAGAGCAGCGGGGCGAAGCCCATGTCTATCTCCGCCTGCCCGGCGGTTCCGACCTCGTGATGATGAACTTCGACCGGGATGCCCAGCTCGCGGAGCCGGAGCGTCATCTCCGAACGCATGTCCTGGTAGTGATCCATCGGGGGCACCGGGAAATAGCCTTCCTTGTACCGGGGCTTGTATCCGAGGTTGTGCCCGCCCTCCTCTGCGCCCGAGTTCCATACTCCCTCGACCGCATCGACGTGGTAATAGCCCGAGTGCTGGTTCTGATCGAAGCGGATCGAGTCGAATATGTAGAACTCCGCTTCGGGCCCGAAGTAGGCGGTGTCCGCGACGCCGGAACCGGTCAGGTAGTCCTGGGCCTTCTTGGCGATGTAGCGCGGATCCCGGGAGTAGAACTCACCGGTGAGCGGATCTTTGACGAATGCGTTGATGATCATCGTCGGATGCGCCCGGAAGGGATCCATCACCGCGGTGTCCGGGTCGGGGGCCAGGAGCATGTCGGATTCCTGGATCTCCTGGAAGCCCCGAATCGACGAACCATCGAATCCCAATCCCTCCTCGAAGGCATCCTCCGAGAACTCCTCGAAGGGCAGCGAGAAGTGCTGCATGAGCCCGGGAAGATCCGAGAACCGGATATCGACGAACTGGGCGCCGTGTTCCCGGCCCAGCTTGATGGCGTCCGAGGGACTTGACATTGATTCCTCCTATGACCTCTGTTCTACGCCTGTCTATAGTTTCATCTCAGGGTAGCGATGGGTGGTTTCCCCTTCATTTCGGCGGTGTAACGGCGGGGTTAAGTGCCGCCTGCTCGGGCGGAGTGGAGACACAGGAGACAGAACGCTCCGGCGGGGGGAGACCACCGTGGCCTCAAGCCAGGTCGGCCAGGATCGCCTCGGCCGCCCGGCGGCCGGACAGGAGGGCTCCCTGGATCGAGGAAGTGTTGCGGTGATCTCCCGCCAGGTAGAGGCCCTCGGCCAGGCGTACCGGGCGCTCCGCCGGCCACGGAGGGCGCTGATCGGGCTGGGCGTGGGCGATGTCGTAGGTCGCCAGATGCCGCCAGCCCTGGGCGCCGAGCCCGAACCAGGTCTGAAGCTGATCCCTCACCGCCTGCTTGCGTCCGGCCCCCGGCGCCTCCAGCAGGGAGACCGAGATCAGGGCCGATCCCCCCGGCGCATAGGACGAGGCGGCGTTGCTCATCACGGCAAGGTGGTTGATCGGCCCCCTCCCTTCGCCGTTCAGCACCAGGACCGGCTCCGGGACGGGCGCCCTGTCGGCGGAAAAGTACATACAGGCGACCGAGCGAGAGCCAGTTCCGGGGACGCCCAATAACCGGGCCGCCTCCGGTGCTTCGGTCGCCACGACCACGGCCCCGGCACTTGCCGGGTCGGGACTGCCCTCTATCGTCACTCGTCCGCGCTCCACCCGGGTGACGCGGGTTCCGGTGCGGACGGAGCCAGGCGGCAGGGCGGCTGCAAGCTGCGCCGGGAGTGCACCGATGCCCGCCGCAGGGACGGATGCATCGCCGTCGGCGAGCATCCTGAACACGAACTCGAACATGCGGCTGGAGGTGGCCAGTTCTGGATCGAGCTGAATTCCGGCAAACAACGGGCGCCAGAAGCGTTCGATCATTTTCGCCGAGAAGCCTGCCGAGCTCAGCGCCTCGTAGGTCGAGGTTTCGGGGCGATGCAGGAGCTCTTCCGGCCGGACGGAACGAACCCGTCGAAGGAGCAGAGCGACCTTGAGCTTGTCCGCCGCCGACCCCACGGGGGCCCGCATCGAGGCGAGCGCTTCCCAGGGACGCCTGGTCGGATCGCTCACCCGCCAGAATCGTCCGTCGACCCGCACCAGGGCGCCCGGTTGGAACGGTCGCAGGTCGAGACGGGGGTAGTCAAAGACCCGGCGGGCCTCGGGATATGCGGTCTGAAGCACCTGAAAGCCACGATCGAGCAGGAAACCATCCACGAGGTCGGTGCGCACACGCCCTCCCACCCGGTCTGAAGCCTCGAGCAGGGCGACGCGAAGGTGCGCGAAGGTCAGGCGCCGAGCGCAGGCCAGGCCGGCCAGCCCGGCGCCGACGATGCAGACATCGAACTCTTCCTCTTCGCTCACTTTTCCTCCTTCATGATTGCGATTGTGCCCCTTCACCCGCTTGGCATACCTCCGGCACCCATGGCTTACGCTTGAAAGTCGTCCACATAACGGAGTGATGAGAGCAATGGCGATTCCCACGTCCGAAGAGATCTCGGCGATCCTCGGCCAGATCCAGGACCCCCAGATCCACAGGGGCATGAACGAGCTGCGGATGATCCGCACGGTCGATATCGAAGGCATCAATGTCCGGATGGTGGTTGCGCTGATGATCGAGGGCTCGCGCCTCGGGGACTACTACCTCGAAGTCATTCCCGCAAAGCTCCGCGACCGTTTCCCCGAGTTGGGCGCCATCGACATCGAGCTCACCACCATGACCGAGTCGGAGCGCGAGGCGGTCGTCGCCAACGTGCGCAAGGAGACTCCGGCGGCATTCGGCGACGAGGATTCCCGGACGAACGTCATCGCAGTCGGTTCCGGTAAGGGCGGGGTGGGCAAGTCGACGACTACCGTCAACCTCGCCGCTTCTTTGGCGGCGCTCGGCCACACCGTGGGTCTCGTGGACGCCGACGTCTGGGGGTTTTCAGTTCCCCGCATGCTGGGGATCGACGACAAGCCCACGGTGGTCGCAGACACCATCATTCCGCCGGAGGCTTTCGGCGTGAAGGTCGTTTCCATCGGCCTGTTCACGACGGAGGACAACCCCGTAATGTGGCGCGGGCCGATGCTGCACAAGGCCCTGCAGCAATTCTTGAGCGACGTCCATTGGGACGATCCGGACTATCTTCTGGTTGACCTGCCTCCCGGCACCGGTGACGTCTCCATGTCAATAGCGCAGTTCCTGCCCGGCGCAGGAATGATCATCGTGACCACGCCTCAGGCAGTGGCGGAGAAGGTCGCGCAGAGAGCCGGCTTCATGGCCGAGAAGACAGGTCTCAAGGTGCGGGGAGTAGTCGAGAACATGTCCTACTTCCGAGGCGACGACGGCGCCGTCTACGACATCTTCGGATCGGGGGGCGGCGCCACGCTTGCCAAGCGTCTGGGTGTTCCCCTTCTCGGCACCATCCCCATCGATCCGAAGCTGCGCCAACTCGCCGACAGCGGCACGCCGATTGTTCTGGGGGCACCCGACAGCGAGGTTGCCCAGGCGCTCGAGACAACGGCGAAGGAGATCGTGAATCTGCTTCCTCCCAAACCGAAGAGGGCGCGCCGGGTCTCGCTGCCGCTTCTGGGAGGGTCGTAGTCAAAGTGTCACAGACGACGCTCGCCCCACAGAGTTTGTTCGACGAGCTCGGTACTGCGGTCGATGCGGTCGGCGCCGAGCAGCGCGCCGCCGCGCTCGCTACCCGTTCGATCAAGCGGGCGTCGAAGCTGTGGGCCCTCGAGCTCGCCATTCGGTGCTGCGACCTCACAACCCTTGAAGGTGCGGACACGCCCGGGAAGATCCGGGCGCTGGCTTCCAAGGCGATGCGACCGGCGCCCACCGACCCCTCGATCCCGCACGTGGCGGCTTTGTGCATCTATCCCCGCCTCGTGAAGGTCGCAGCCGCTGCCCTGAGAGGTTCGGGGGTTGCAGTCGCCTCGGTCGCAACGGCTTTTCCCTCGGGGCAGGCGGCTCTCGCGACGCGCCTCGCCGAGATCGAAGCGGCAGTCGCAGACGGCGCCGGCGAGATCGACATCGTGATCAGCCGCGGTGCGTTTCTCTCCGGGCGCTTCGACGACGTGCACGACGAAATCATCAGGTCCAAAGAGGCCTGTGGCGGCGCACACCTCAAGGTAATCCTCGAAACGGGCGAGCTCGGGTCTTACGGAGCCATAAGGCAGGCGTCGCTCATCGCCATGGCGGCGGGGGCCGACTTCATCAAAACCTCGACCGGCAAGATCTCCCCGGCGTCCACCCTCCCGGTGGCGCTGGTGATGGCTGAATCCATACGCGATTACGCGGACATGACCGGGCGCGCCGTGGGTCTCAAGGTTGCGGGGGGGATCCGCTCATCCAAGGAGGCCATCCGCTATCTGGTCGTCATCCACGAGACGCTGGGCGACGAGTGGCTCAACCCGGGACGTTTTCGCATCGGTGCATCCTCGCTCCTCAACGATCTGTTGATGCAGATCGACAAGCAGCGCTCCGGTGTGTACTCCGACCCCGACGGCTACACGCTGGACTGACGCGTGACCTGGGAATATGCACCGGCGCCCGAATCGACCGCCATCGTGTCGATCGACGACACCTACGGTTTGTTCATCGGCGGTGACTTCGCCAACCCGGCGTCTGGGGAATACGTCAAGACGATCAACCCCGCGACCGAGGAAGTGCTCGCGGCGATAGCTCGAGCCGATGCCGCAGATGTCGACAGGGCGGTGGGGGCGGCACGGGCGGCGTTCGAGCCATGGGCGGGCTTGCCGGCATCCGATCGCGCCAAGTATCTGTTCCGGATCGCGCGCGTGATGCAGGAGCGAAGCCGCGAGCTTGCCGTGCTCGAAACGATGAACGGCGGCAAGCCGATCAGGGAGAGCCGCGACATCGATGTACCGCTTGCCGCCGCTCACTTCTTCTACTACGCAGGATGGGCCGACAAGCTCGAGTACGCGTTTGCGGGTCGGCGCGCCGAACCTCTCGGTGTCGCGGCCCAGGTGATCCCGTGGAACTTCCCTCTGCTCATGCTGGCGTGGAAGATCGCTCCGGCTCTCGCTGCCGGCAACACGGTTGTGCTGAAGCCTGCCGAGACCACCCCCCTCACGGCTCTAGCGTTCGCATCCATCTGCGGTCAGGCGGGCATCCCCCCCGGAGTCGTCAACATCATCACCGGGGCAGGAGAAACCGGCGCCATGCTGGTGCGTCATCCCGACGTCGACAAGGTTGCGTTCACCGGCTCCACCGATGTGGGGAAGGACATTCAGCGCGCAATCGCAGGGACGTCCAAACACCTCACGCTCGAGCTCGGAGGCAAAGCAGCCAACATCGTCTTCGCGGACGCCGCGCTGGATCAAGCCGTCGAGGGAATAGTGAACGGCATCTTCTTCAACCAGGGTCACGTTTGCTGCGCCGGATCGCGGCTGCTGGTGCAGGAGTCGGCGTTCGAACAGGTGATGGCGAAGCTAAAGAGGCGACTGGGCACTCTTCGTCTTGGAGACCCGCTCGACAAGAACACAGACATCGGTGCAATCAACTCGCGGGCACAGCTCGACAAGATCAACAGTTTGGTCGAAACAGGCGTGGATGAGGGCGCGGAGCTCTTTCAAGCCGCATGTGATCTGCCCGACCGTGGATTCTGGTTCCCTCCTTCTGTTTTCACCGGCGTATCCCAGTCGCATCGCATCGCGCAGGAGGAGATTTTCGGGCCGGTCCTGTCGGTGCTGACCTTCCGCACACCCGAGGAGGCCGTCGAGAAGGCGAACAACACTCCGTATGGTCTCTCGGCCGGCGTATGGACCGAGAAGGGTTCGCTCATTCTGTGGATGGCCGACCGTCTGCGCGCCGGAGTCGTGTGGGCAAACACCTTCAACCGCTTCGACCCGGCGAGTGCTTTCGGCGGCTACAAAGAGTCGGGCTTCGGGCGCGAGGGCGGGCCTCAAGGCCTGTCCGCATATGTGAAGTTGAGCGAATCTTGAGTGGCCGCCTCGATGTGCGCAAGACCTACAAGCTGTTTATAGGCGGGGCGTTCCCGCGCTCCGAGTCGGCGCGCTCCTACGAGGTGACCGCGCACAATGGGGGCTTCCTCGCGAATGCATCGCGCGCGTCGCGCAAGGATGTCAGAGATGCGGTGACGGCGGCGCGAGCATCCTGGCCCTCGTGGAGTGGATTGACCGCCTACAACCGCGGCCAGATCCTCTATCGCGTCGCAGAGGTCATGGAATCCCGGCGCGCCGAGTTTATCGAACAGGTTGAGCGCGCCGAGGGCGAGGCGAGCGCCGAACGTCAGGTCGACGGCGCGATCGATACATGGGTCTGGTACGCGGGCCTGACCGACAAGCTCGCCTACATTGCCGGTGGCCTCAATCCCGTCGCCGGCCCCTACTTCAACATCACGGTGCCCGAGTCGACGGGCGTTGTCGGAATGGTGGCGCCCGAGCGGCCGTCGCTCGCCGGACTTGTCGAACGTCTCGCGCCGGCGTTGTGCGGCGGCAACACCGTCGTTGCCATCACCTCACAGGCTCACCCCCTCGGGGCGATGATCGCGGCCGAATGCTTCGCGACCTCGGACGTCCCGCCGGGGGTGGTGAACCTCCTTTCCGGTCACAAGGACGAGCTCGTCCCGGTGGTTGCTTCCCATCTCGATATCGATGCGCTGGACGTGACGGGAGTGGGCGAGGGATCACTTGCGGACGCCGAGCGGGCCGCCGCAGGCAATGTCAAGCGGATCGTGCGGTCGCAGGGTGTGCGTAGCCCTTACGAAGCGACGGCGTTCATGGAGCTGAAGACCGTCTGGCACCCGAAGGGGGCATAGCACACTCTGTGCGGAACAGCCTGCCGATCAGAGCTTGGCGAGCACTCCGCGCAGCAGGCGGTCGAGGCGGTCCGCAGCGCGCCGGCCGGCGGCGGCCACCTCGTCGTGGCTCAGAGGTTCGGGGGTCAGCCCTGCGGCGGGGTTGGTGACCACCGAGATACCAAGCACGCGCATGCCGAGATAGCGCGCCACGATCGCCTCGAGCACGGTCGACATTCCCACCAGATCGGCCCCCATGGCCCCCAGCATGCGCACCTCGGCCGGGGTTTCGTAGGTTGGACCGGTCAGGCCCGCGTAGACACCGGACCGGAGATCCGGATCGACCGAGCTCGCCAACGCTCGCAGTCCGGCGTCGTAGACCTCCGTGAGATCCAGGAAGCGCGGCCCCACTGCATCGTCGTTCGGCCCGATCAGGGGATTCGTCCCGGTCAAGTTGAGGTGGTCGCTTATCAGGCTCGGCGCGCCGACGGGAAGCTCGGGATTGATGCCACCGGCTGCATTGGTCAGCACGGCCGTCTCGCACCCCAGATCGGCGGCCAGGCGGATCGCGAACGTGACCTCCGCCTCGCTCCGCCCTTCATAGAGGTGGACGCGGCCGGCGAAGGCGAGGATTGCAGTGCCTTCGATATCGCCCGAGTAGAGGGCGCCTTCGTGTCCCTGGACGGTCGACACCGGCATTCCGGGGATTCCCGAATAGGGAATCGGCTCGCCCCCGGCGAGCGACGCGGCAAGTGAACCGAGCCCCGACCCAAGGATCACCGCAGCCCGGTAACGGTTTTGCCCGGTGGCCTCGGTGACGGCGCGCCGAGCGGGTGTCAGGTCCGGCATACGGATGCTCCGCAATTTGTGTGTGGCGGATGGGAGTCTGCGAGAGGCGTGATCATGCGCGGATCCGCTCGAGGATCATGGGGCGGGGCTCGGGCGGCTCCGCGCCGATCTCGACGGCCCCGGCGAGAGCTTCGAGAGCGTGGTCGAAGAGCCCGTGGTCTTCGGTGTGCAGCTCGAGGACCGGCTGTCCCTCCTCGACCTCGTCGCCGGGCTTGGCCAGGCAGACGACACCGGCGCTCGGGCTGACATCGTCTTCTTTGCGCGTCC
>JACDDL010000138.1 GCA_013817045.1 Actinomycetota bacterium
CGACGCGCTGGAGAAGGTCACCACGTCGAAGCGGCCCGCCCGGGCGGTTCGGACCGCCGGCGTGTCACCCGGGGCCGGCACCGTGCGGTAGACCGCAACCTCGTCGACCGTCCAGCCGGCCCGCCCGAGGGCGCGGGGCATGTCCTGTGACGCGCCGGCCGCACGGGGGACCAGGATGCGCCCGGAGCCTCGTCCCAGCTCCCGGGCCAGGTCCAGCGCGGTGAATCTCGCCGGCACGAGATCGGGATGCGCCCCGCGGATTGCGAGCGCGCGCGCCGTGGAGCGGCCCACCGCTGCGACTTTTGTGGCCTGCGGAATAGTGACCTCGAGTTGTTCGAGCCGGTCCAGGAACCTGGTGACACCGTTCGAGCTCGTGAAGGCCACCCATGAGTAGTCACCGCGAGCAAGCTGCAGTGCGGCGCCGTCGGCGCCCGACCAGGAATCAGGGGGAACGATCGAGATGGTCGGCAGGTGGATGACGGTCGCGCCGAGATCCTCCAGGCGCGCGGTCAATCCGGCGGACTGCTCCCGTGCCCGGGTGACGATGACCCTCTGTCCGGCCAGACCCGCCCGGCCCGGGGTCACGGCGGCGCGATCTGGGGCATTTCTTCCTCGGCCGTCGCCTCGAGCTCATCGAGGATCTCCCGGCCCCCGGAGTCGAGGAGCGCACGGGCGAGCTCCCGGCCCAGCGCGGCGGCCTCGGAGGGGGGCCCCGAGATCCGGTCGCGCAGTCCCTGGGCGCCGCCCGGCCAGCCCAGATAGCCGGTGACCAGCAGGCCTGTGTCGCCGGAGCGGGCATGGCATCCGAGCGGCACCGAGCAGCCGCCTTCGAGCTCCTCCGAGAACGCCCGTTCGCAGGCCAGCTCATCCCGCGTCCCGGGATGGCTCAGCGCGCCGAACAGCGTCACGAGGTCGGTTCTGTCGGCGCGCCCCTCCACCGCCAGCGCGCCCTGGCCCGGGGCCGGCACCCACCAGGTGGGGTCGAGGTGTCCGCCCTCGGCGCCGCCGCGCAGGCGCGCGATGCCGGCGGCCGCGAGTATCGCTGCGTCGACCTCGCCAACGGCGACCTTCCGGAGTCGCGTGTCAAGATTGCCGCGCAGCTCCACCAGGTCGAGGTCGGGGCGGACCTCCGCAAGAAGCGCCCTGCGGCGCATACTCGAGGTTCCGACCCTGGCGCCGGGGGGCAGCGCCTCGAGGCGTTCGTCACCGTCTCCGCCCCCGCCGCCCACTACGACGTCGTGGACCGGGCCGCGCGCCGGAACTCCCATGAGGACGCAGCCGGGCGCCAGCTCGGCAGTCAGGTCCTTGGCCGAATGGACCGCGACGTCGGCCCGTCCCTCTTCCACCGCGCGCTCCACCTCGGCGGTGAACAATCCCTTGCCGCCAATGGCCGCGAACGGCCGGGTCTTGTCGCGGTCCCCCGCCGTGGTCACGGTGATGATCTCGACCTCCATCGACGGATGGGCCTCGGTGACGAGATCGGCCACCATGCCCGCCTGCCGCAGGGCGAGCGCCGACCCTCGGCTTGCGATACTTAGATGTCTTGCGGTCCGCAGGTCCGGCTCCAGGGCCACGCCTGCGCCCCTAGAGCTCGTCGTCGAGCTCGAACAACTCGCGGATGGCGCTGAGATAGATGTAGCCCTGTTTCGAGCCGGCCAGCTCGCGTGCTCGCTTCAGTGGTGCATGGAGCAGTTTCCTGGTGATCCTCTGCGTGGCGAGATCGACCGCGTTCAGCTGCTCTGGCGTCAGCCGGCCCGGGCCCCTCGTCAGCCGCTCGAGCTCGCCGGCCCGGATCGACTCCGCCGCCACGACCAGGGCGGAGGCGGTGGGGGCGACGTGGGCGGCGCTCTCCCACTCGAGGAAGCGCGCCAGCTCCTGCTCGATGATCGCCTCCACCTCGGATATCTGGCCAAGGCGCGTCTCCCTTCCGGCCTCGGCGACGTCCTTCAGGTCGCTGATCGTCTGCAGGACGACGCCCGGCTCCCGGGCGACGTCGGGCTCGACGTCGCGGGGCACTGCGATGTCGACGATGAGCAGCGGAAGCTCCCTCCGACGATCGGTCATGGCGTCGTGGACCAGCGCCCGGTCGATGACCGCCGAAGGGGCCGTCGTCGATGCCACAACGATGTCGGCCTCCGCAAGCGCGTCGCGCAGCGCCCCGATGGGTCTGAAGGCCGCCCCCAACTCGCCTGCCAGGCTGTAGCCGCGGCTCTCGGTTCTGTTCACGACGGTCACGTCGGTCACGCCGTGACGCATCAAGGATCGAGCTGCCAGCCGTCCCATGGTGCCGGCCCCCACGAGGACCACGTTCTTTCCCGTCAGGTCTCCGAAGCGCCGGCGGGCCAGTTCCGCTGCGGCCGAGGACACCGAGACCGGGTGCCTTGCTATCGAGGTCTCGGTGCGCGCTCGCTTTCCGGCCCTCAGTGCCTGTCGAAAAGCCGCTCCAAGGACCCGCTGCGCCGAGCCCTCCTCTTGTGCAGCGCTGAAGCTGCGCCGAACCTGGCCCAGTATCTCGGATTCACCCACGACCATCGAGTCGATGCCGGCCGCCACACGCAGGAGGTGCCTGACCGCCGCCTCGTCGTGATAGGTGTAGAGATGATCGGCGAAGTCCTCGATCGCAATGTGGCAGAACTCGGCGAGGAAGTTGCGCAGGTCCTGGACGCCACCGTGGAACTTCGTCACCGCACCGTAGGCCTCGACCCGGTTGCAGGTGGAGATCACCACTCCCTCGATCACGTGGTCGAACGTGGCAAGGTGGCCGAGCGCCTTCGGGAGGCGCTCCTGTGGGATGTAGAGGCGCTCGAGAAGATCGAGCGAAGCGGTCTTGTAGTTGAGTCCTACCAGGACAACAGGCATCGCTCGTAGAGGCTAGCGCCGTGTCTGGGGTGAGGAGTCGGGCGTCCCCAGGCGCCGGCTCGCCTCACGAGCGGTAGCTATCGCTTGATTGCGTTGCTGGTAGAAGGAAAGAATCTGGAGCTCGATCGACAGGTCCACCTTGCGGACCGTCACATCGGGTGGCACCTTCACCACCGCCGGCGCGAAGTTGAGAATCGACTTGATCCCGGCGTCGGCAAGCCGTTCGGCGACGAGCTGGGCCGGCGTCGGAGGAGTGGCGATGATCCCGATCACGACCCCTTCCTCGGTCACGATGTCTTTCAGATCGTCGAGGTGGCGCACCGTTATCCCGCCGACGTCGGTCCCCACGACCGAATCATCGACATCGAAGAGCGCCGCGATCTTGAATCCCCGCTCGGCGAACCCCTTGAACGAGGCCAGGGCGCGACCGAGATTGCCGAGGCCGATTATGGCCGCGGGGAGGTCCTGGGTGAGGCCGAGCTCGCGGGTGATCTGGTAAAGGAGGTACTCGACGTCGTAGCCCACGCCGCGGGTCCCGTAAGAGCCGAGGTAGGAGAGGTCCTTGCGCACCTTGGCGGCGTTGACGCCAGCCATCTGGGCGAGCTCCTCGGACGACACCGTCATCTGCCGCCGATCCTCGGCGAGCGACAGGAGCGCCTGCAGGTACACGGGGAGTCGGGCGACGGTCGCTTCGGGAATCGGCCGGTTGCGCATGTGCCTCCATAGTAGACGAGCTTGTGACTTGAATCACAAAGTCCGGGCGACCCCGGGGCCCTCACCCGCCCTGTTGGGCGACCGGACAACCTGCGTCCGGCGCCGTTGTGCGCCGCGCCCAGGTGAGATCAGATACGGGCGAGGAAATCCAGGTTCAGGGCGAGGAAGCCCTTCTGCATCAGGATCGCAAGCTCGAACAGCCGCCCGCTGACGAACAGCACACCGACGATCACCAGGCCGGCGCCGCTCACCAGATTGACGGCGCCGGTATGGCGCCGGAGCCACTTCACCGCGCCGGTGAGGTGGGCGACACCGGCGCCCGCGAGGATGAAGGGGACACCCAGCCCGGCCGAGTAGACCGCCAGCAACAAGGCGCCCTCGCCCGGCCCCCCGGTGGCCCCCCGGCCGGCAGCCATCGTAAGGATGGCCCCCATGGTGGCCCCGATGCACGGGCTCCATCCGAACGCGAACGCACCGCCCAGAACCAGGCTCCCCCAGGCGCCCGCGGCGGGCGTCGGATGAAAGCGAGCCTCCCGGTAGAGCCCGGGAATCTTGAGAACGCCCATGAACACCAGACCGAGGAGGATGATGAAGACTCCACCGGCCCTGGTAAGCAGTGTCTGGTAGTTGCGGAGGAGAGCGCCCAGAAGGGTGGCCGTCGCTCCCAGCGCCACGAACACGGCGGTGAAGCCGAGCACGAAGAACGCCGCCGCCCGCGCCGCCCGGAGCCCACTCGGCGCGCCGGGCTCCCCCGCCGGCCCGAGCCCCGACATATAGGACAGATAGCCCGGCACGAGGGGCAGGACGCAGGGGGACAGGAACGAGATCAATCCCGCGAGGAATGCGATCGGCACGGTTGGGTCGATCAAGGGAGCCCGCCCGACCTAGTTGTGGTTCCCACAACTAGTCGTCTCGGCTGACGAGAACGTCCAGGAGCTGGGTCAACGCAGCTTCGTCCAGAGGGCCGTTGACATGCTCGACGATGATGCCGTCGCCGTCGATGAAAAAGGTCTCGGGCTGACCCGTGAGCCCGTAGTCCGAGTAGATCGTCCCGCCCTCGTCGCGTACATGCGGATAGCTCAAACCGGTTCGCCTGGCGAAGTCGATAGCGTCGCTCCGGGAGTCCTTCACATCGACGCCCACAAAGGCGACCCGGTCACCGTAGGCCCTGTAGGCCTGCCGAAGCAGCGGCGCCTCGTCTTTGCAGGGGACACACCACGACGCCCAGAAGTTCAGCATCACGGGCTTGCCGCGCAGATCCGAAGACTCCAGCGAGCCGCCTCCGGCCAGGAGCGGGGCGCTGAAATCGGGCGCCCGCCCCCCCGGCTCAGGAAGGTTGGTTCGCTCGAGGGCCACGACGCCGATGACTGCGAGAAAGGCGATCGCCGGCACCAGGAGTGCGGCAAGCCGGACACCCTTCCTGCCGGCGGAGACGGTCTGCGGCGCCCCTATGTCCATGGATCAATATTCGCGCCCCCTGGGATCAGTTCCCTCCAGCGGCCGCCACTTCGGTTCGGCCTTCAGTTCGGCTATGGACAAGCCGGCTCGGCGCCCGATATGTTGGCCGGCGAGGAGGACGGGCCACTCGGCTCGTCCCTTTACCGCGCCTCCCGGCATAACCGCCGGCCGCCTTTGCCGTCCGAACCAGGAGGTGCGCCATGGAAAAGTTCTATTCGTCCGTGCTCGAGGCGCTGCCGCCCCCCGCCCGGCGGCGCCTGTGGGAGCGCTCGGTGTCCCGGTCCCTGGACCCCGGTGAATTCCTCTACCTCGCGGGTGACGAGTCGGAGCGGGTCCACCTGGTCACCGAAGGTCTCATGAAGTTCGCCTCGAGCGACGGCGACGGCCGGGAGACGATCCTAGGACTGGCGGTTCCCGGGGACCTCGTCGGCGAGCTCGCGGCCCTCGACGGACTGCGGCAGCCCTTCGACGTCGTGGCCGTGACCCACTGCGGTGTGGCGGGATTCGATCCCCAGGCCCTGATCGATGCAGTGGCGTCCAACCCGGGCGCAGCAGTCGAGTTGGCCTCAGTGCTTGCGGGACGCACCAGGTGGATCTGCGAAACCGCCATGGAGCGGGCCTCCGGGGAGGTACCGGCGCGCCTCGCCGGGCGCCTGCTGCACCTTGCCGAGCTTCTCGGCAGGGTCCGGGGGGAGGCCATCGAGCTCGATCTCCCTCTGGGCCAGGGTGAGCTCGGGCGGCTCGCGGGCATGTGTCGCGAGAGCGCCTGCAAGACCCTCAACAGCTTCAGGGCCCGGGGTTACGTCGACTACAGGGGGCGCCGGTTGCGGATCCTTCGCCCCGACGCCCTCGAGCTGATCCGCTGCGCGGGGCGCGCCGAAGGGCATCGCGTGGCGGCGGAGGGAGGTGGCAGAGTAGA
Organism: Actinomycetota bacterium; assembly: GCA_013817045.1. Lineage (GTDB taxonomy): Bacteria > Actinomycetota > CADDZG01 > CADDZG01 > WHSQ01 > JACDDL01. Next base: position 5,951 of record JACDDL010000138.1, read on the forward strand.
CAGGCGGCCCCAGGCCGGCGGAGCTCGACGGATAAATTCTTTTTGAGAAAAAGTTTGCCGGATCGCTAAAGGTATGAGTGCAGGGGACGAAGAGATAGTTGGAGATTGACGAGGGATTGGGACGTTAGGACGCAACGGCCCCCTCCCACGGGCCGTCAACGAGCCTCCCAGCCCGCCCCCCAAGCCGGCCCGACCCTCGAAACTCCATGGAGCGCCCCCGTATCCGGGGGCGCTCTCGCGTCACCCCGAGCCCCGCGTCCCTGCCTCGCTCCCCTGGGCCGCAGAACCCCCGCCGACTCTCAGCCATAGCGAGACATGGGCCGGCCGCATCGTCTGGCCCACGACCACGAGCAGCTCGGAGCTCAGAGTCTCGAGGTCGATCTGATCCCGCAGCCGGGCCGAGAAGTCTGCAAGAGTCAGGGTCGCGTCGTACTTCGAGCGGTAGAAGCGCCGGTCGATGAACCCCTGCACGCGGCTGCGCGTGGGCCGGAACAGCGCGGCAACGGCAAGCGTCGAAGCGGCAACCACGAGGCTGTTGCGAGATATGACCAGAAGTTGTGGAATCCGGAACCCGAAGGAGAGCGCGGCGTACCTTCCCATCTGAGCCAAACGATGGTGCCGGCGTTGGAGCGCCGGCGGGAAGGAGACGCCAATGTTGAGGGTAGTCCAAGACGAGGCTGCGGGCGTGGAATTCGCCGGAGTCCTCGACGAGATCGTTCGTGACGGCGCCCGCAGGATGCTGGCTGCGGCGCTCGAGTCCGAGGTCGACTCCTACGTGGCCGCGGCCACGGGCGAGCGCGACGACAAGGGGCATGCGCTCGTGACCCGCAACGGCAAGGCCAGGGCGCGCACAGTCGTTACCGGCGCTGGCGCGCTCGAGGTCCGGGCGCCGCGGGTCAACGACAGAAGGACCGACGAGCAAAGTGAGCGCGTCCGCTTCGCCAGCGACATCCTGCCGCCCTACGCACGCAAGTCGCCCAAGGTGTCGCAGGTGCTGCCGCTGCTGTACCTGCACGGGTTGTCCTCGGGGGACTTCCGTCCCGCGCTCAGCGAATTCTTGGGCACCGACGCGGGGCTGTCGCCGGCCGCGATCACGCGCCTCACCAAGGCGTGGGAGGCCGAGCGCGCCGACTTCATGGCGAAAAAGCTCAAGGACAAAGACTTCGTCTACATCTGGGTCGACGGCGTGCACTTCAACGTCCGGCTCGGTGACGACGATCGCCTTTGCTGCCTGGTGATGGTGGGCTGTCGCCTCGACGGGACCAAGGAGCTCATCGCCATCTCCGACGGCTACCGGGAGTCGACCGAGAGCTGGGCTGAGCTGCTGCGGTCGTGCAAGAAGCGCGGCATGCGCGCCCCGGTGGTGGCTGTGGGCGACGGCGCGCTCAGCTTCTGGGCCGCGGTGAGAGACGTCTTCCCCGAGACGCGCGTCCGCAGCGCGATTGGGTGCATAAGACCGCCAACGTGCTCGACTGTCTGCCGAAGTCGGTGCAGGGAACCGCCAAGCGCGCCATCTTCGAGATCACCAACGCAGAGAACAAGGATGCTGCGACGCACGCGATCGGTGCGTTCGCCGACGAGTTCGGCGCAAGGTGGCCCAAGGCGGTCGCGAAGATCGTCGACGACCAGGACGCGCTGCTCACCTTCTACGACTTTCCGGCCGAGCACTGGAAGCACCTACGCACGACCAACCCGATCGAGTCGACCTTCGCCCCGGTGCGCGCCCGAACCAACCTCACCAAGGGACCGGGGTCGCGCGAGGCGGGACTCGCGATGGTGTTCAAGCTCATCGAGGCCGCGGAAGGGAGGTGGCGCAAGATCAACGGGCACGAGCTTGTCGCTCTCGTCCGTGCGGGTGCGAAGTTCGTGAACGGCAAGCTGGTGGAAGCTCAGGACGACGAGAAGGACG
>JACDDL010000139.1 GCA_013817045.1 Actinomycetota bacterium
TACGCTCACCGGCACTCTCTCGAAGGATTCGACGTGGCCGGAAGGGGACTGGCGCAACACCTACTTCGTGCCCGAAAACCTGCACTCGAGTGTCGAACGCGCCGATGCGCTCAAGCCGCTGGTCCCCGATGGAATGACGATGGCGGAGATGGCCCTGCGCTTCATCCTCGCCAACCCGTCCGTCGGCACGATCATCCCCGGAATGCGGAGGCTGCACAACGTGGAGTCAAACGTCGCTACCAGCGACGGGGCCGCGCTCGCGCCAGAACTGCTTGCTCAACTCAAAGGGCATCGTTGGGAACGCACGCCGAAGAGTTGGTCGGGGTAGTGGTGACTACCTGCGGCGCGCCACACGGAGGATGGTCTTGACCAAACGCCACATCGCCGCGAGCCGCAACAATCTCCACCACACGATTGGGACATTAACCCCTCTGCAGCTTTCCTGCAGGACTACATCCGCGCGGCTTCGGCGATCCTTCCCATCCCGGTGGGTCGCAGCGGAATGACCTCGGCCAAGCCGGCCCCCCTTGGCATATCCCGGGGCTCGACGACGGGCTCGCCGACCGGCTCAGTCACCGGCGCAACGATCTTGCCGTCCCCTCCGCCCCCCGACCAGCGACCTTCGAGCAAGCTCCAGCCGAAGACGACCCCCAAGGCGAAGCCGGCAAACAAGATGAACACCACGGCACCGCCGTCACCGAACAGAAATCCCATGACCCTTGCCCCCCTGTATCCCGATCCGAGCTGCTCCCATGGAAGATCATACCAGCAGGGCCGGCATAGGGTGGCTCACCGAGCCCTCACATTGCCCGGAATGCCGGAGACGGGACGGCCGTGAAGGCGGTCGTGTGGCACGGACGCAACGACGTACGCGTGGATGACGTCGCCGACGCTCCTCCGCCGGGCGCCGGGGAGATCCGCGCCAAAGTCGAGTGGTGCGGTATCTGCGGGACCGACATCGAAGAATGGCGCCACGGTCCCGTGTGGATTCCGGCCGACGAGCCCCACCCCATCACGGGACGGCGCGCCCCTCTTACCCTCGGGCATGAGATCGCGGCGCGGGCAGTCGATGTCGGGAGCGCGGCGAACGGCTTCTCGGAGGGTGATCTGATCGCTGTCGACGGCCTGTTCGGTTGCGGACGGTGTTGGTGGTGCGTTCGTCATCAGGCCAACCTCTGCCCGAACCTCGCCAACGTCGGCCTCCACTTCGACGGAGGACTGGCCGAGCATGTCACGCTGCCGGCCGCGCTCTGCGCGGTCGTCCCGGAGGGCGTCCTGCCCGAGGACGCAGCCCTTGCCGAACCGGTCTCGGTTGCCATCCGTGCGGTGCGGCGCTCTCGGCTGAGCCTAGGGGAGAGCGCCGCCGTCTTCGGAGCGGGAATGATCGGTCTCGCCAGCCTGGTCGCGGCGAACGCCGCGGGGGCCTCAACCGTTGTGGTCGTCGAGCCCGACACTCGGAGGCGCGAGCTCGCACTGGGCCTGGGAGCGACCGCAGCGTTCGCTCCGGAAGACGGCGGCTGGTTCGATTCCTTGCGGGAGCTCACCGGTGGGCGGGGCCCCGATGTTTGCGTGGATGCGGCGGGGACCGCAGGCACCGGCCCGGCGGCCGTCGCCGCCGGCCGGCGAGGCGGCCGCACCGTCATCGTGGGCCTCGCCAATCAGGCGTCGTCTCTGATGTTCTCCTCCATCGCGGCCGGCGAGAAGGAGGTGCTCGGATCCCTCGCCCACGTCATCGACGAGGACTTCTCCCCGGCGATACGGCTGATAGCGTCTGGTGCGATATCGGCGGGCGCGGTCGACGCGGTGAAAGTGCCGCTGGAAAGGGCCGTGGACGACGGGTTCCGGGCCCTCACCCGGCCGGAGCCCCCGCCGAAGGTGCTGGTGGGGCCCGGTGACGAATTGAGAGACAACGGGCGGTGAACCTCGAGGGGAAAGTTTGCGTCATCACCGGTGGGGCGAGAGGTATCGGCCGCGCCACCGTTGAAAAGTGCGCTCGCAGCGGCGCTCGGGTTGGGTTCTGGGACCTGGAAGCCGGGGCCGGAGGCGCGCTTGCGAAGACGCTGCAGGAAGAGGGTTTCGAGGCGCGCTTTTGGCCCTGCGACGTAACCGTCGAAAAACAGGTCGAAGAGGCGGTGAGAGCCGTTCTGGATGCCTTCGGGCGCATCGACGCGCTCGTCAACAATGCGGGAGTCAACGCCTACTTCGATGCGATTCAGATGACCGAGTCGGACTGGGACAAGGTCTTCGCCGTCGACCTCAAGGCGGTGTGGCTGTGCAGCAAGTACGTCCTCCCTGCGATGCAGAAGTCGGGCTCCGGTTCGATCGTCAATATTTCGTCGATCCACGCCCATATGACGACCAAGAACATGTTTCCCTATGCTGCTGCCAAATCCGGTGTGGTCGGGTTGACGCGCAGTTTGGCGCTCGATTACGGGGCCCATAACATCCGTGTCAATGCCGTGTGCCCGGGGTGGGTCAGAACACACCTGGTTCAGGAGTGGATCGACATGCAGCCGGACCCAGAGGCCGCCGAAGCGAGCGTGCTCGCTGTGCATCCCCTGGGCCGGATCGCCGATCCGGCCGAGATAGCCAATTTCGTGGCATGGCTCGCATCCGACGAAGCGAGCTTCATGACCGGGGCGGACCTCCTCATCGACGGGGGCCTGAGCGCCCGCTTCTCGACCTGACCGCTCAGAAGGTGCCGTAGCGGTCGTAGGCCTCCAACGGCAGTGCTCCGCCGCGCACCGCAGCCCGGACGTCATTCTCTGTAGCGACCTTTTTCTCCGCCTCAGCCAACACCACGTCGCACACCTCCGCCGGTATCGCCACGAGACCGTCGTGGTCGCCGACGATGTAGTCGCCCGGCGAGATGCGCACTCCGCCCACCGTGACCGGCGCGTTCTCTGTGATCAGGTCCCATCGCACGACACAATCCTGCGGAGTTGTGTAGCGGCAGAACACCGGGAAGTCCTCCTTCAGGATGTAATCGACATCGCGGCAGCCACCGTCAACGACGGCGCCATGGCAGCCGCGCGCCTTGAGCGATGTCACAGAGAGCTCTCCGAGGTGCGCCGCCGAGCGGTCGTTTGTCTGATAGACGGCAACGTGGCCCTCGGGCACCGAACCCAGCATGGTCAGGATCTTTCTTATGGAGGTGTCGTAGTCGTTGCTCGGCCGGGGCCGGCCCTCGATGGTGTAGGCGGGCCCGGCAAGCCGCATACCCTCCCGGAGGGGCAACAACTCCGGAGGGAGCGTCTGGGACACCCAGCCCATCCTGTCCAGGACGTCGGTGATCGCTCCTGTGTAGAGAGCCGAGAATCTGCCTGCCCGGTCACCCGGCGCGCCCTGTGCCATGGCCGCCGACTATAGTCCCCTGGCAGTCTGGTTCGAAGTCGACACAACATGGAAGGCACTTGATGAAAATTCTAGTCAGCGGCGCAAAGGGCAAGGTCGGCACCGCCACCGTCGCTGCACTCATGCAACGAGGCCATGAAGTTCGGGCCACCGACCTCCACCGGCCGGTCTTCGAGCGCCCCGAGCCGGACGATCCCGACTACATGCAGGCCGATCTCACCGATGCCGGACAGGCCTACGCCATGGTGCGGGGCATGGACGCGGTGGTTCACACCGCGGCAATTCCCGAACCCACGAGTAACGCGCCTCACACAGTGTTCGAGAACAACCTCATGGCGACCTTCAATTTGATCGAGGCGGCGGTTCGGTGGGGGCTCCCCCGCTTCGTCAATACCTCGAGCGAGACGGTGCCCGGCTTCTTCTTCGCCGAACGTGGGTTTCTCCCGGACTATGTTCCGGTCGACGAAGAACATCCCATTCGCCCACAAGACCCTTATGCGCTCTCCAAGTATTTCGGTGAGCTGCTCATGGATGCAGCGGTCCGCCGCTCCGACATCCGCTGCATCACGATTAGACCGTCTTGGGTGCAGCATGAGGGCAACTACGAACACAATCTCGGGCCGCAGATAAGAGACAGCTCGGAGCTCACTCCGGGCTTCTGGAGCTACATAGACGTTTACGACCTTGCCGACGCGATGTGCCTGGCCGTCGAATCAGACCTGCCCGGACATGAGGTCTTCTACATCGCGTCACCCGATAACGCAGGGGGCCGGGATTTCGCCTCGGCGGTGAAAGAACACTACGGCGACGGTGTCCGGGTCCGCGACCTCGACCGCGAAGACGCATCCGGCATCTCATGTGTCAAGGCCAACAGGTTGCTCGGCTACCGGCCGTCGCGCTCGTGGCGGGACTATCTGGACGATGCCGGAAAGCTCAGACCAGAGGCCGCCCAACCCCAAAGGCACGGATAGCTCGCACTCGGCGGGTTGCTCGGGATAATATGCCAGCACTAGGGCGAGGACGGGTGGAAGAGCGGCCGGATCGGTCCGGTTCGTGCGTTAGTTGGGAGGCGTATCCGAGTGGACGGCAAAGAGTGGGCCCGGCGAGGGTCGGGCAGCAGGTTCAACCGGCGCGAGATGCTCAGGAGGACCGCCCTCGGCGGCGCCCTGGCATCGCTGCCTTTGCTCGCGGCCGCATGTGACGAAGCACCGGCCGGTGGTGGTGGTGGAGATTCCGCAAGCAGCGGGGGCACGTCGATAGGCAACTTCCCCGAAACCCCTGCGTACAACTTCGTCTTCGTCAATCATGTGACGACCAACCCGTTCTTCGTCCCGACCCAGTACGGAATCGAAGACGCAAGCGCAATGCTCGGCACCGAGTTCCAATGGACCGGCTCGGAGACGGCCGTCGTCAAAGAGATGGTGAACTCGTTCGACACCGCGGTCACAAGTGACGCCGACGGGATCGCGGTTGCAGTCATCGACCCGGACGCGCAGGGAGGGCCCATACAGGAGGCGATCGACGCGGGCATTCCGGTGATCTCCTACAACGCCGACGGCACGGGTAGCGACACTGCCCGGCTTGCCTATGTCGGCCAGGACCTCTACGTATCTGGCTTCGAGATGGGCAAGCGCATCGTCGAGGAAGTCAAAGAGGGCCCGGTGGCGCTGTTCATCGCCACTCCCGGGCAGCTCAACATCCAGCCCCGAATCGACGGCGCCGCCGACGCCATCAAGGAATCGGGCGCCCCCATCGAAGCCCAGCAGATCACGACCGGGCCCGAGCTCCCTGAGGAGTTGCAGAAGATCGAGGCGTACTACAACGGGCACAAGGACGTGAAGGGGATGTTCGCGGTGGACGCGGGCAGCACCCAGGGTGTCGCCCAAGTGATGGAGAAGTTCGGCCTGGTGGACAAGGGAGTTGTAGGAGGAGGCTACGACCTGCTTCCCGAAACCCTCAAACTCATCGACGAAGGCCACCTGAGCTTCACCATCGACCAGCAGCCCTATCTGCAGGGCTTCTACCCGGTCTTCCAGATGTACCTGTGGCACCTGTCCGGGGGCTTGAGTGGACCGGCCGACACGAACACCGGACTGCTGTTCGTTACCCAGGAGAACGTCACAGGCTATCTCGAGAATTCCTCGCGCTTCGAAGGAGACTCCGAAGAGCAGAAAATCCTAGAGCCCGCTTCGTAAATGGCCAAGCAAGCAGTCGGCGGGGACGTGGGCGCCTCCGAAAGCGCCCGCTCTTCCCCCGGGCTTGGAAGCCGCGTCGCCGAGCTCCTGCTCAGGCAGCGCGAAGCATCGATCTTCTTCGTGGCGATCGCCTTGGCCGTTTACTTTCAATCCTCAAACTCTGCTTTCTTGAGCTCCGGGAACATTCGGTCGCTCTCCGAGTTCACGTATGCCACGGCCATCATCTCCGGCGGTCTCGTCATGCTGTTGATCTGCGGCGAGATCGACCTTTCGGTTGGTCAGGCATACGGTTTTGCCCCCATCGCCATGTACCTGGCGGATCAGACCCTTGTTCTTCCGGTTGCCGTCATCGTCGGACTGCTCGCCACCGCGGTTATCGGACTCATCAACGGCGTCGCCACCGTTTATCTACGCGTGCCGTCCTTCATCGCAACACTCGGGATGTTCTTCTTCCTGGGCGGAGTCAATGTGATCCTGACCGACGGCTTCCCCAAGACGGCGCCCTCGGGCAGCTTTCTGACCGAGATCCTCGGTGGCGCCGACTGGTCGGGCATAGCGTGGTGTCTGTTGATCGTGCTACTGATGCACATCCTGCTCAATCGCACCCGGTGGGGGCTGCACACATTCGCCACCGGCGGCAACCCGGTCGGCGCGAGCGAAGCCGGGGTAAAGACGGCAAAGATCAAGGTCGGCAACTTCATGCTGTGCAGTGCACTCGGAGGGTTCGCGGGAGTGCTGGACGCGCTCCGAATCGGATCCATCGATCCTCTTGCAGGTGGTCCCAACATCATGTTCTTCGCCGTGTCTGCCGCCGTCATCGGGGGCACGGCACTGGCAGGCGGCACCGGAACCATCATTGGGGCTTTCTTGGGCACCGTGGTGCTCTCGATCATGCAAAACGGGTTCAGTCTGCAGGGTGTGAGTGCTTACACTTTCAACGTCATCTTGGGCATTGCCATCCTCACCGCAATGACCCTGAACGTCTACGTCGGCAGCCTGCGGCGGTCGGGGAGGGTCTGATGGCGCAAGCTCGGCAAGAGGACAACGCAACCGATGCACCTCCCGAGGCTCTGCGCGCCGAGGGCATCGTCAAGCGCTTTGGTGCGCTTACGGCTCTGAGCGGGGTGGACCTGCACTTGCGCAAGGGCGAGGTGCTCGGGCTCATCGGGGACAACGGGGCCGGCAAATCCACCCTGATCAAGACCATCACGGGCTTTCATCGCCCCGATGAAGGCCAGATGTATGTCGACGGCGAGCCGGTGAGCCTCCGGTCGGTGGCCCAGGCGCGCGCCCTCGGAATCGAGACTGTCTTCCAAGACCTGGCGTTGATCTCGGAACTGAGCGTTTACCACAACATGTTCCTCAACAGCGAGCTGACCTTGAAGCCTTTTCCGCTCCTCGACAACCGCAAGATGAAAGAGCGCACCAAGCAGTACATCGACGACATGGGGGTCAACATCCCCTCGATCGACACCCAGGTAGGGCGGCTCTCCGGCGGCCAGCGCCAGGCAATCGCCGTGGCACGCTCGGTGTACTCGAACGCAAAGATCCTGCTGCTGGACGAGCCACTGGCGGCCATGGGGGCCAAGGAGGGGGCCATGATCCTCGACCTCGTCCAAAAGCTGAAGAACGAGGGACAGGTGTCGATCATCCTGATCGCACACAACTACTCGCATGTATTCGAGGTCTGCGACCGGGTCAACCTCCTCCAGCACGGCCGCATCAGCTACGACAAGCCGACGAGCGAGTCCTCGGTAGAGGAGCTTACCGAGCTTGTCGTGGCCGAGTACCGCAAGGCGAGGACAACCAGCTAGCTCAGCCCACCCGTGGCACGCTCGCATGGGCGCGGACCGACGCTCCCAGTTCGTTCATTGACTCCGGGTAGGGCCCTAGGCACGCGTCTGCGAAACGGGTGAGCTCCGCAAGTTCGGTCAGACCTTTGTCGATGCCCCGATCGACGGTCGTCTGCATGTCGCGGGTGAACTCCAAAGAGGCGTCGAGCCATCTGATCGCCTGTGAGCCCTCCATGACGGGGAAGTGAGCGGCCAGCAGAACATCGGGCTGCATCGCCCGCACGGAACGGATGGTTGCCGCATACGCCCTGGCGTCGTAGTAGCGTGGAGGTATCAGACGGTTCCCGGCGCGGTCGTAGATCCCGTCATATAGCACGGCGTCGATCAGGATCAGGGTCCGGCTGCGCTCGTCCCACAGACCGATGTGACCCAGCGTGTGGCCGGGCAGGTGCAGGATCTCGAGACGCCGGCCTCGACCCAGCCGCAGGGTCTCGCCGCCCCGCAGACCCCAATCGAT
>JACDDL010000140.1 GCA_013817045.1 Actinomycetota bacterium
TCGGCCTGTCTCTCAAGATCGGGGTGGGCGACTCGACCCGTTTCATCGCCAAGCACACCGACCTGACGGCGAAATTGTTGGGGTCCGGGCGCTACAGCCCGGAGGATCTCGTCAAGAGGCTGGCGCTCGATGCCGAGCGCCGACGGCTCCGGCTCGCCGGGTTGCATATCTACACCTTCAACCAGATCGACGGCACCGAAAGATGGAGAGGGCAGATGCTGAGCTCACTGGGGGGCGAATGGGGCGCAGGGACGTGAGGCACAGACCGATGAGGCCCTTCTAAGTCGCCGCCATCAGCTCCAGGGGAACGGCGAGTTGCTCGTGGGGTGGAGCCGCCCTTCGGCGTAGCGGCTGAAGCGAAACGGTTCCAGCAATGGTTGTGACTCGCCCAGCAGCTCGGCGGCGACGAGGGCGCCCACGCCGATCATCTTGTAGCCGTGGTTGGAGTCTGCTATCACGTAGGCGTTCTGACGGAAGACGTCGAACACGGGAAAGCTGTCGGGCGTGAAACATCCGATCCCCCCGGAGGGCTCCTTCGAGAAAAGCCCTCGCTTGCCCTCGAAACGCTTGTGGCAGTGCGCCAGCCCAGCCGTCCACATCCGCGCGAAATCGTCGCCAACGACGAAGTCGGGGCTCGCAGGCCCATAGGGATCCACGGCGACCTCACCGGCCGGCCGGTCGACGATATAGGGCATTGCTCCGCCTTGCACGCCCCCGAAGTTGAAGTCCGGCTTGTAATAGATGCCCCACAACCGATCGGTGACCAGCGCGCCCTCGTCGTCGTAGAGGGGCGCATCGGTATCTACGTGGACGACCGGCGGCATGTCGTTGCGGTTGTCCATGAGGAAGTTCGGGTCGACCTCGAGGGTGCCTTCTTGCAGCGACCAGTAGGTCCACATGTCACGATCGTCGTAGACCGTGACGTCGGGCCCCTTGACAGAGATCTTCTCGGGGAGATCGAGGAACTTCCACATGTCCCGAACCCACGGACCGACGGCTATGACGACCTGTTCGCATCCGATCGCTCCGGCGGTTGTCTCGACCGCGGTCACCGCGCCTTCGTGAAGCCTCATACCGGTGACGTCGACGTCCGACAGGATGCGCACCCCCTCGGCTTGGGCTTTAGCAGCCAAGCCCCGCATCGACGCCTTGTTGTTCGCATAACCACCACGGTGTTCGTGCAGGATGCTGGTGATGCCTTCGGCCTGCCAGTCGAAGAAGATGTCCTGCATGTAGGCGCGGCACTCGGCCGCCCCTTCCACGAACGTGGATGGGTAGCCGATTGCCTTCTGTTCCTCGTATATCCCTGCGACGTCTGCGTGCATGACCTCGGGAGAGATCTGCATGTAGCCGACCGGATGGTACGAGAACGCCTCGGGATCCGATTCCCAGACGCCGACCGAGTGAGCCATGAGCTCTCGCATGGCGGGCTGAAAGTAGTTGTTGCGAATCACGCCGCAGGCAATCCCCGATGCGCCGGCGGCAACGTCGGACTTGTCGAGCACGACGATGTCGCTCCCATCGCCCGTCCCTCCGGCCTTCAGCTTCTTGCTCAGGTGCCAGGCCGTCGAGAGGCCATGCACACCGGCGCCGACGATGACGAAACGAGCTGCTGATGGAAGCACGGAGAACTCCAGGCTCATGCGTTGCCCTATACGCAACGCCGTTTCATTTTTGCTAGGCTAGGCTACCATGGTCCACCTAGCAGAGCAGGGCGTCCGCCACGTAGCCTCCGTTGCCCGCGCCGTCTCGGTCCTCGATGCCCTGGCCGAGACGGACCGGGACCTCGGCACGAACGAGATCGCCCGCAGGACCGGCATAAACGCAAGCTCGGTCTCGCGACTGCTGGCCACGCTCGCAGAGGGGGGCCTCGTCATGCGCGCTGCGGAGACCGGCCGCTACTGCCTCGGGTTGAGAATGTGGCAGCTCGGAAACGCAGCACTTGCCCGGTTCGACATAAGGGACACGGCGCGCCCCCATCTCGCTGCCCTCGTGGACATCACCGGCGAGACGGCGTCCCTCTCCGTCCCCGGCGAGCGCGAGGCGATGACGGTCGACTTCGTCCAGAGCGAGCGGTCGGTGCAGAGCGTTGCCCGCGTCGGACGGCCGAGCGTGGCGCATGCTACGGCGATCGGCAAAGTGCTCTTGGCCTGCGGCGAGGGAAGGCTCCCGCCGGGACCGCTGACCGCGTACACGGCCCGCACCATCATCGATCGCCAGGACCTCGCCGTGGAGGTGGCCCGCACCGCCAAGCGCGGCTGGGCTGAGGCGGTCGGCGAGCGCGAGAGCGACCTCAACGCCATCGCAGCACCGATCTTCGGCCTCCAGGGCGAGCTCACGGCGATCCTGGGCCTGCAGGGCCCGTCACGGCGGTTCCATCGCCGGGCTATGCGCGACGCCCTGCGCGATCTGATCGGTAAGGCGGAGCTTCTTTCCGGCATCCCGGCGCGCCGCCCTGCCACGGAGGACTCCGGCGGCCGGCCGGCGGAAGGGATCCGTACAAGCGATGCTTAGCCGGTTGTCCTCCCGCAATGGTCACGGCATGCGCGCCCGCTATTCGGCATTCAACCTGGTCCGGTACGGCATTGGCTCCGGCGAATGGCCGCGCGCGTGGCGGGACCATGAAATGAAAGCAAGCTACGACGTAATCATCGTCGGGGGTGGTGTTCACGGGCTTGCCGTCGCCTACTACCTGGCCGCGGATCACGGGATAACCAACGTGGCCGTCCTGGACAAGGGTTACATCGGGAGCGGGGGGTCAGGGCGCAACACCGCGATCATCCGTTCGAACTACCTGACGCCGGAAGGCGTCCGCTTCTACGACCGCTCTGTGAAGCTCTACGAGAGACTGGCGGGAGAGCTCAACTTCAACGTCATGTTCTCGCAGCGCGGGCATCTCACACTTGCCCACAGCGATAGCTCGCTGCGAACGATGCACTGGCGCGCCGAGGTCAACAAGCTCGAAGGGATCGACTCGGAGGTGATCGGTCCTCAGGAGATAAAGGCGCTCGTGCCCTTCATGGACACCTCGGAGTCGACCCGTTATCCGATCCTCGGGGCGCTGTACCACCCGCCGGGAGGGATCATCCGTCATGACGCGGTTGTGTGGGGATACGCGCGCGCGGCCGACGCCCTCGGTGTCCACATACATCAAAACACCGAAGTGACCGGCATCGACGTATCCGGCGGCCGAGTCGCCGGGGTTCGCACCGATCGCGGGTCGATAGCGGCGCCCGTGGTCGTCAACTGCACCGCGGGTTGGTCGACGCTCATCTCCGACATGGCCGGAGTCGACATGCCGGTCACCACATCACCCCTGCAGGCCGCGGTAACCGAACCGGTGCGGCCCTTCCTGAGGCCGGTGATCGTGTCCGGCACCCTCCACATATACGTGAGCCAGACCGATCGAGGTGAGCTCGTGTTCGGCGCCAGCGTCGATCCCTTCCCCTCTTATTCGATGCGGGGATCTCTGGAGTTCACCGAAGAGTTGGCCGGCCACATCCTCGAGTTGATGCCATCGCTCTCTTCTGTCCGCGTGCTGCGCCAATGGGCCGGGCTGTGCGACATGACACCCGACTACTCCCCCATCATGGGCGTCACCCCTGTCGAGGGTTTCTACGTCGATGTCGGCTGGGGGACCTACGGCTTCAAGGCGGGCCCGGTAGCGGGCGAGACCATGGCGCAGCTCATCGCGACCCAGAAGACGCCCGAGCTCATCACCGCGTTCGGACTCGAGCGCTTCTCCCGCGGCGCCCTGGTCGGCGAAAAGGGGGCGGCGTCCGTTGGCCACTGACCGGCCATGATGCTGTTGCCCTGCCCCCACTGCGGGCCCCGCAATTCGTCGGAGTTTCGTTACGTGGGCGAGGGCACCGCACGCCCAGACCCCGGCACGGCAACCATCGGAGTGTGGCGCGACTACTTGTACACGCGCTCGAACCCCGCCGGATGGACGACCGAGAACTGGTTCCACCGCGCCGGATGCAGGCGCTACTTCACCGTCGAGCGCCACACGGTGTCCAACGCCGTGAGGGCCTCGCATCGTCCTGCCGCACAAGCTCGAACCACCTCCGACCCTGAAGGTCTGTCGGCGGGCACCGAAAGGGGGCCGGATGCAGGTCCTGGTTGACACGATGCCGATGCGTCTCGAGGTTCGGCGCGGCGAAAGGATCGACCGCAGACACACCTTTGGATTCACCTGGAACGGCGACCGGTACACCGCCTATGCCGGCGACACGATCGTCTCTGCCCTGGCCGCCGCCGGCGAACGCATCTTCTCACGCAGCTTCAAGCTCCACCGTCCGCGTGGGCTGCTCACCGCGAGCTATATCGACCCCGGCTGCATGGTGCAGGTCGGCGACGAGCCGAATGTGCGCGGGGCGCACCGTCTGGTCGAATCCGGCATGACGGTGCGGGCCCAGAACGCATGGCCGACTCTGCGCTTCGACGTAAAATCCGCCAACCAGGCCGTCGGTCGTTTTCTTTCTGCCGGCTTCTACTACAAGACGTTCATGAAACCGGAGCGATTGTGGCCCGCCTACGAGAACGTCCTGCAGCGCTTCTCCGCGGGCGGGGTCGTTTCCGAGAGTTCGACCCATGGTCTCTACGACAAGCGCTACGCGCATCCCGACGTGATCGTTGCGGGTGGGGGCCCGGCAGGGATGGCGGCAGCCGTCGCCGCCGCCGAGGCAGGCGCAGCGGTCCTTCTGGTCGAAGAAGAACATGAGCTCGGCGGCCATCTGCGCTGGGCAGGCCCGGACGCCCTCGATGCTCTCGAGAAACTACGCGCTGCGGTAGCCGCAACGGACGGCATCGAGACGATGACCGACTCGGTGGTGACCGGGCGCTATGACGACAACTGGGTCGCGGTGCTGCAGCGCAGCCTCCCGCATGTGAAGGAGCGCCTCGTGAAGGCGCGCGCCAAGACGCTTGTCGCCGCGCCCGGACTGATCGAGCGGCCCTACGTCTTCGAGGGCAACGACACTCCCGGTGTCATCCTATCGACCGCGTCTCGCCGGCTAATCAACATGTTCGCGGTCAAGCCGGGTCATCGTGCGGTCGTGTTCAGCGCCAACGCAGACGGGGATGCGGCGGCGGCCGACCTCGAGCGCGCAGGTGTAGAGATCGCTCGTCTGGTAGACGCTCGCAAGGGCGAGGACATCGTGCGCGTGAGTGGAGGCAAAGGCGTGCGATCCGTCGAGTGCAATGACGGCGCGAAGATCAAATGCGACCTCGTCGTCACGGCTGTGGGCTGGACCGCTCCGACGTCCCTCACAAACATGTCGGGCGACCGCCCCGCCTACAATCCGCACGCCGGACGCTTCTTCCCTTCGAGCCTCCCAGACGACGTGCTGGTGACCGGCGGCATCGCAGGTGACGGCAACCTCGATCAGTTGCTCGAGCACGCGCACGCGGTTGGCTGTGAGGCGGCGCGACGCTCCGCCCACATCGGGCGCCGCAGGCGCGCCGCAGTTCCTCAGAGCAACTCGGATGAAGGACGGGAAGGGCCGGGCGATTCCCCGGTGGCCATTCCCGAGCTGCCGATCGCCGGCCACCCCGAGCTGTTCATGAGCAGGACACACGGTGTCGTCGACTACTCCGAAGACGTCGGGTCCAAGGACCTCGTCGCTGCGGTAAAAGAGGGATACGACTCGATCGAGCTCGCCAAGCGCTATACCACTGCGACGATGGGCCCGGCCCAGGGCAAGCTCGAAACCGTCAACGCCGTGGCCGTCGTCGCGGCCGCAACGGGGTCCACCATCGAAGCCACCGGCACCACCGTATGGCGGCCTCCCTTCAACCCGATCTCACTCGGCGCGCTCGCGGGGCGGATCTTCGAACCCGTGATGTTCAGCCCCATGCAGCCATGGCACGAAGGCCGCCGCGCCGAACCTCTCGTAGCAGGAACGTGGATAAGGCCGGACCACTACGGCGATCCGGCCGCCGAGGTCCGCAACGTCCGAACGAACGTCGGTCTGATCGACGTCACCCCCCTCGGCAAGTTCGATCTGCGGGGCCCGGACGTACCCAAGCTCCTGAACCAGCTCTACGTCAACAAGTGGTCGAAGCTGGGCGTGGGATCGGTCCGCTACGGGGTGATGTGCGCCGAGGACGGCGTGGTGCTCGACGATGGTGTGACCGGCCGGCTCGAACCCGACAGGTACATGATGAGCACAACCTCCTCCGGCGCCGCCGCGCTGTGGGAGTGGATGGAGAACTGGCTGCAGACCGAACATCCCGAGTGGCGCGTCTGTCTCACTCCGATGACCAGTGCGTACGCAAGCATCAACGTGGCCGGACCGAAGTCGCGCGAGCTGATGAGGCGCGTGGCGGAGGAGATCGACCTCTCGCCTGAAGAGTTTCCCTATATGAGAGTCCGTACGGGCCGCATCGCAGGTGTGGACGGCTGCTTCGTGTGGCGCATCGGGTTCACCGGCGAGCTCGGCTACGAGATCCACGTCCCTGCGTCCTACGGGCTGCACGTATGGACGACGTTGATCGAGCTCGGCGCCGATTTGAACGTGCAGCCGTTCGGCGTGGAGGCACAACGCATTTTGCGTCTCGAGAAAGGCCACATGATCGTCGGCCAGGACACCGACGGGCTCACGGGCGCTTACGGCGCAGATCTCGGCTGGGCGGTGAAGCTGGACAAACAGGACTTCGCGGGAAAACGCGAGCTCGTCTGGCAGAGCGAAAACGACGACTACTTCAGGCTTGTGGGGCTGCAGCCGGTCGATCCCTCGGAGATTCCCCCCGAGGCAAGTCAGATCATCGAAGGGACCAAGCAGATCGCCGGGCGGATCACGTCAAGCCGGATGTCGCCGACGCTCGGCCGGTCGATCTGCCTCGGTTTCGTTGCCCCCCATCTCGGCGCGCCGGGGACAACCGTCACCGTGCACCTGCCGGACGGCCGCCGAATCCCCGCCACGGTGATGCCTCAGCTCGCTCACTTCGATCCCGATGGGGGGAGGGTTCGTGGCTGAATCGGCGGCCGTCGCCCGGAGCCCGATCGCACCTACGCCCCCGGTCGCGATCGAGAACGGATGGGAGGTGAGCGCACGCCGCAGCGCGGCGGATCTCCGGATCACAGACTGCACGCCGCTGACAAAGCTCCTCGTGCTCGGGCCCGAGGGCGGCGTATTCGGCATCCCCTTCGGGCGCGCCGAGCGCGATGAGGAGGGTGTGCTCGTCGCCGGTTCGGGCCCCGGTGAGTGGACGCTGTTCGGCCCTCCCGGCACCGGCGAAGGGCTTGCAGGGCGAGCCGCCGCCGCATTGCCTCCGGACGAGGGCGCCGTCTTCGACCTGACCCACGGGCGGGCGGCCATGAGGATCACAGGCCCGGCCGCTGCTGCTGCCTTGGCAAGAGTGTGCGCCGTCGACCTGGCCGGAGAGGTCTCGCCCGATGGAGCAGCCTTTCGAAGCTCGGTCGCCAAGGTAGTCACCGACGTGGTGCGCGACGACATTGACAGTCAACTCTCTTACCTCATGCACTGCGACCGAGCGTTCGGTCAATACCTGTTCGACGCCTTGCTCGATGCAGGCGCCGAGTTCGACATCGAGGTCGACGGCTTCGCCGGCCCGGGAATCTAAAGGAGTTGGGAGTGGGGAACATGAACATGCCGACCAGCTTGACCATCGCCCGAGAAGCTTCGCTGAAGCCCATGATCGACGTGGCTGCAGAGATGGGCCTGGGCCCCCATCTGCTCGAGCACTACGGCGACACCGTCGCCAAGATCAAGCTCGACGCAATCGAGGAGCTGGCGGACAAGCCTGTGGCCAAATACGTCTTGGTCTCCGCGATAACCCCGACGCCACTCGGCGAGGGCAAGACCACGACGACGATCGGCCTCGG
>JACDDL010000141.1 GCA_013817045.1 Actinomycetota bacterium
CAGGGCTCCAGGTTCCCCGCAGATCTGAACGGCAACTTCTTCGGTCCCCGCCTTCTGGAACTGGCCGCGTCGCGTGGGTGGCCCGTGTTCTTTCTGGGGGCCGCACCCGGAATAGCCGAGAGCGCGGCACGCCGTCTGACCGATCGCATCGCCGGGCTCCGGGTGGTGGGCGTGAGGGATGGACATTTCGGCCGCGAGCAGGACGCCGAGGTCGCCGAGGAGGTCAGGGCCACCGGCGCAGGCCTGGTCCTGGTGGCGCTCGGCAACCCCTTGCAGGAGCGCTGGTTGCACCGCTGGCTGCCGGCCACCGGCGCCCGACTGGGCACGGGAGTGGGCGCTTTCTTCGACTTCCAGGCGGGCGCCGTGCAGCGGGCGCCGGGGTGGATGAATAGCCTCGGCCTCGAGTGGGCCCATCGCCTCGTCCTCGAGCCGCGCCGGATGTGGCGCCGCTATCTCGTCGGCAACCCGCTGTTCCTGGTCCGGGCGGCGCGCTCGGCGCGGATGCGCTCGTCGGTGCCCGGGGCGACGCCATGAGCCTTGGATCGCCGGTGCGCCCGGCCATGCTCTTCGACCTCGACGGCACCCTCGTGGACAGCGTCTACCAGCATGTCCTGGCGTGGCAGGAGGCTCTCGAACGAGCGGGAATCGCGCTGTCGGTGTGGCGGATACACCGCAAGATCGGGATGTCGGGAGGGCTGTTCGCAAACGCGCTGCTGCGTGAGACGGGCCGGCCGGTGACCGTGGACATGGCGTCCGACCTCGGGCGGCTCCACGCAGAGGCCTATGCGCGCACGGTTCGGGGGGTACGGCCACTCCCGGGGGCGCGGGATCTCCTCCGCTATCTGACCGAGCAGGAGGTGCCGTGGGCGGTGGCGACCAGCGGGAGGCTTGCCAGCGCCGGCCCGGTCCTCGAGCTGCTCGGGATTCCACCCGAGGTTCCCGTGGTCACCCGCGACGACGTCCTCTACGCCAAGCCCGACCCCGATCTGTTCGTGGCCGCGGCCGAGCGCCTGGGGACCGACATCACCGAGGCGATAGTGGTGGGTGACAGCGTGTGGGACCTCCTCGCCGCGCGCAGGGCACGCGCCCTCGGAGTGGGACTGTTGTCGGGAGGCTACGGAGAGCACGAGCTCCTCCAGGCGGGCGCCTACCGTGTCTACGCAGACCCCGCCGGCCTTCTGGATCACCTCGACGAGGTCGGAGTGCGATCCCCCGTCTGAGGGGTGGGCCCAACTACCTTTCGTATCCACAAGCCCGACGAGCGGCTGTCCACCGCCGGCCCGAAATCCCCCGCGTCCGGTCGTGGCGGCTCGCGGGTATCTGGCAATTAAAGGAAAAAGAGCGGGGCGACGATAGACCACTCAGTGAGGTCAACAGACCTCGAGCGATAAAGGCAAACCCATCGCGAGATGGGGGCGCAAAGCCAGGGACCTCTCAGGAGGCCGCCCAGCTTCCGAACCGAGGAGTTCCAGATGCCCCAGGCAGATTCCCGAGGCTCAGCGCCCATCCAGGCACAACCACCATGCCACGCGGCCCCGGTGGTAAGTTTGCGAGCCCGAGCACGCAGAGCATGCTCGCTTGTGCTGGCCTCAACCATGTGCGCAACGGCGCTGCTCCATGTCGGCGTGGCCGAGGCGGGAGCCCTTTCTCCGCCGCAAAAGACGATTTTCATCACCGCCAACCTTCAGGAAGGCTACAACGACCGCGATCTGAAGAACATGCGGGAGCTGCCGATCTTCGTAGGTCGCGTGCTGTCCCGGGTCCCCCACGATCCCGACGTCCTGCTTCTTCAAGAGGTTCGGCGCAAGAGCGCCTCCGCAGTCGCACAAATTCTCTCGAACAGGACCGGCCACAGATACACGGTGGCGTTCGGCGGGGCCCGGGATCCTTGGACCGGCACCCCGTCCCGGATCAACGTTCGAGACAGCGCCATCTTGCTCAACAAGGCAACCATGACAAAGGTGGGCGACGGAGGATGGCTCGAGGAGCCAAAGGATTCGAGCGCAAACCGGCCCATGTACAAAGGACATGCCTACGGATTTGCGCGTCGTAACGGCACGGCGATGACCTTTGCCATGACGAGCATCCACATCCAAGAGTCGAGTGTCACCGAGACAACGAAAGGCATCGCCAACAAGCTTGCCGCCAAGCGCCCCGATATCAATTCCGGCCGCTACAACGTCATCGGCGGGGACTTCAACACGAGCCGCCAGACCTCGCCGAACCACCCCTCTCCCTACTGGAGTTGGCTCACGGGGTCACCTCGAAACTACCGCGACTCCATCTATGCAGTGCGGGGGCCGATGAGTACGGCGGTCGACTATATCTTCGCCCGCGCCGGCGTCTATGCAGCAGGAGTGGACAGCTCCTACAACAACAGGACGCAGGACCCGGCGAAGTTTTACTCTGACCATCGCTTTCGTTGGGCAGCCCTTGGGCCGGACCGAGTTGCCCCCAGTGTCCCGAACCGTCTTCAGGCTCGGAACGTGAACTCCGGCATCCAGCTCTCCTGGGCGGGCTCGACCGACTCCGGCGGCAGTGGCGTCGGGCGGTACGAGGTCTACCGGGTGAAGAAGACCGGACCACCGCGCATGATCGGTACGTCGAAAAGCAACTCCTATAACGACAACGACACCTACTTCACCAAGCGCTACAAGTACTTTGTTCGAGCGCGAGATAAGGCTCACAACCGCACCGCACCCACGGGGACGATTCAACTGACCCGCCAGAAGTAATCGACAGCGCGCCGTGACTCGGGGCGCTTGACCGAGAGGGCCGATGGCCCGGGCCGGTGTCGGTCAACCGGCCCGGGGCATTGCGTCTGGTCCAGGTTCAACGGATCGAGCGTTCTGATCGAGATCGAGTCCTGGGGCAAATCATTTGGGTGCGAAGCGACCCTCGGCTCAGTTCACGACGAAGAAGTCACTGCGCAGCGTCTTGGCGGAGCTTGATGACCGTGACCGAGTGTGCGGGAAACTTGTATCGGAAGCCCTCCCTTACGCTTGTGAGCGCCGTTTCCTCGATAGCGACCTCATTGGGCTTCCGAACAGAGTTGTACGCGAGGTAGCCGGGCCCATTAAGTGTCCAGGCGGTTGCATTCCTCTCCTCGTCGAAGCCTTCTGTTCGGATGGCCGCCCTGACGTCCGACGCCCTGTCCTGATTGATCACCAACAGGGATAGATCTCCGGCGTCGTCGGTGGTCGCGATGGTAACAAGAGCTTCCAACGATTCCCCCAGGAAAGTTTGCCTGCCCGGATTACCGATTACCGAGCTCGTAACTTCCTCCGATCCCAACAGAGTCGAGTACATACGGAAGGCGAGCGCCGGGGCCGATAACACATAGCACGGCGCGGGGCCGATCACCGCTTGGTAGGCGGTTCGCGGCTTGTCATAGCCCGGCGGGGGCGAGCCAGGGTTGATGTCGATGAGAGCATGTTTTTCGGCCAGGGGGATATCGAGCTTGATCCAATGGCGCAGCATGAGCGCAGCGTAGAGGGCACCGTCCAGAGATTGCGTGTAATGCAAGGGAGCATCGATTCGTCCGAGCCCTATGTTCAATCCTGTCGCCATCGCCCATTCCGACACCACGATGTCGATGTCTTCGGCGCGCCGATCGCCCGCGTAATCCGAAATGACCGACTTGGCTCCTGCCACCTTCGACGCCTGGTCTTCGGTCAATCCCATCATGAGGTCGTGCAACCCGTCCTTGTTCGGTGGTGTGGACGTGAAGAAGCTGTAGCTATGGGCGACAAGAAAATCGTACGGATGTGTCTGTCCCATCATCGACATGAAGAACGGACTGTTCAGGCCGGAGCCGATCTCTATGGAGGGGTCCACCGATTTCATCTCTCGATAGAAGTCGTTGAAACCATCATGGGGCCCTGACACGTAAGTGATCGTTATGTGGGCGCCCTTGGGGGGAATCAGCCCGTGGTCACCGTCTCCGAAACGGATCTTTCCGTTCGCGGCATCGATGGAGTAAACCCTCTCGCGCCCCGAAGACGAAAGGTTCCGGACGAGATTCCACCGTTTGCCCTTCACGTAGACGGTGGTGCTGCCGGAAAGCGCGGGTGGGAAGCGGACATAGAAGTTCTGCGAAGGCTTCCCCGTGCTGACTGAACCGGTCGAGCTGTAATCGGTGAAGGTTACGACCGACTGTCTCACGAAGCGGGTTTGCCCGCCGAAGATGTAGCTGGACGCTCTGTCTTCGTCGGTCGCCTCCGGCCCGAGCCAAAAGGTCTTCTCTCCGCCGAGCTCGTTGCCGATCTCCCAGTACTTGACGCCGTAGGGCTCCGGGTGGCCGTTGTCGGCGCGTCTCTGCGCCCACGCAACGCCGCCGTTGGGATTCGAGCCTGCGGGTGCGTTCATGTACTCGACCCAGTTGGCCGCTTCGAGGGCAGTCCCGGTCGGGAAGTTCACCACCACGTTTCCTTCCGCCCCCGTGACATCGAGGAACCGTCCGAACTCATCGGGCCCGAACTCGCTCGAGAGCGGCTCGCTGTGGATGGTCTGCCGTCCAAAGGCGCTGTCCACGTGTCCCTGCCGTCCTTCGACCGGCCCGATGGCTCGCCGCCAGTGATAGTTGTTTGCCGTCCTCCCGCCGGGATAACGAACTGCAGAGAGACCCGCGTATTGAAATCTGCGCACGAACAGGGGAAAGGGCTCCCCCTTCCGTGAGTCCCACATATTGAAGCCGTTGTAGGGATAGCGGTGATTGGCTCCGTAGATGAGCTCGCTGATCGGCCCCTGCGGGCGGTTTGCGTCCACGACGACCTGGGTTGTCGAGGCGCCCGGAGATGTCACGTCGAGGGTCCCCGTGGCGACGGAGGGCGCGGTATCGGCCGGGCAACTCGGCGAGCCGGGAGAGCGCGGATCGGAGGCGCTGCCGCCGGCGCCGGCCGCTCCGGTCTTATCGCGGGAGGTGCCTGCGGCAGCTCCGCCGTCTGTGCTCTGGGGGTATTCGCACGCCGCGGAGAGCAGAAGGGCGAGCACCAGGAGGCAGATATAGCGTTTGGGCATCGTTTTCTCGCTGAGTTCCGGGGGAAGCGGACGTGTTGCCGTACATCGTGCGCGGCGCAGTATAGGCGACCAGATCCTCGCGGCCCCGGCAAAGACATCCTGGGGCGACCGCCAAGGAAGCCCGCCGTGATCAGGCTCCCGCTCTTAACCGGGCCCTTATCCGGGCGAGGCCGCCCCTGCGCATTTGAGCGCGCGCCGCAACTCAGAGCTCGGCATCACGGCGTCGAAGATCCGTTCACCGAGGCGGTCCCGGTACGCTCTTGGTACGGCACTGTCTCCGGCGTTGTCCTCGATCGTGTAGCCCACGAGAAAGTTCGCTACTTCCCGCAGGTCGATCCGGGCCGAGCCCAACAGGTTGCGGTCGAGCCACACGCCGGTCTGTTTCACATGCTCCACGAGCTCGGCTGCAGGTTGACCGGCGAACCGGCCGAGGTCGTTGGTCAGCTCTTGCACGTCGATGGGCCAATCCCCAACCGCCTGGGGAAGCGGCGCTTGGCCATGATCCGCAGTCAAGACCAGCACCCACCTCTTCTCGCCGACCTGTGCATTCACGAACCTCACAAGTTCGCGCAGCTCGGCATCCGCATACGTGATCGTCTCCCGCACCTCGGGCCGAAAAAAGTTGTAGGCATGCCCCATGTAGTCGATGTCTTTGTAGTTCGTGAAGAACATGTCGGTGACCCGGTCCTCGCCGAAGCCTTCGTTGGCGAGAAGCACTTTGCTGATCTTGGTCTGATGGAGGGTCTCCACTGGGGTCTTGTTGAATCCAGGGTCCGCCACGAAATCGCCGGGGAGGCCGTGTCCCATCCACTGCCCGTCCAGCTTGCCGTCATCGCGGTCCAAGGAAGCGGCGGCAGCCTCGACCCCGGGAACGGATAGCAGGTAGTCGGGGAGCCGGTACCAGAGCTCGTTCGTCCCGGGCGACCACGGCGCATCTCCCGCGCCTGTTATGGCCGCGACGTCGTGGTCCCCGCCGGGGAGGTAGGCGCCATGGCCCATCATGCCGAGATGGAGGCCGTCCTTGGCGACCAGGCCGATCTTGGCCCTGTTGGCCGTCCTCCGGTCCCAGACGTCCGCCAGCGTCTCGGCTTCGAGGTGCTTGGGGGAAAGGGACTCGAAGGAGCCGGTCAGGTACCCGTTGTCGCGCTGCGTGATGTTCACGATCCCATGCCGGCGCGGCCACGCACCGGTGCCGAGCGTCGCGTGGACCGCCGGGGTGACACTCGGAGAAGAACCCACGGTGGCGTTTGTGACGAAGGTCCCCCGTTTGGCCAGTGAGGCGAGGAAGGGCCAGGACCCGTTCCACCTCTGGAGCACGTTCGAGCCGCCGCCGTCCCATACGACCGTGACGATCAAGCGCAGGTCTTTGGACCTTCTGTCCCGGGGCAACAGGGCAGATCTGACGGGGCGGCCGACCGCCGTGGGCGGAGCCGGTGTGTCCATGAGACTCGCAAGCGTGGGAACCACATCCGCAAGCGTCACCTCGCGCCCGGTTCGCAGATTGCCCTGGGGTCTGATGAACCCTGGCCCATACATCAGCAAGGGGACGCGCTGGAGGAAGTTCCATGGTCCTGAATGGGTGGTGCTGAAAGTGAAGTCTCCGAAGGGATTTCCCCGGTGTGAGACAAGGCTGAGATCTGGGCCCCGGCCGGGCCAATCACCGCGCAGTGTTCGCCGGAGGAGTGTCTCGCCGATGCCGCAAGCAGCACCGAACCAGCCCTTCGGCCTGCTCTGCCGCTCGGCCCGGCCGTGGTCCGTGCGCCGGCCGTGCCGTGTGGCTTCCTTCTTGGAGGCGCCCGAGCTCGACGCGAGCTTCGTCGGTGGCTTCTGGGCCGGTTCGGCCGTCGCGCCTGCCCCGGTGGCCCCGGTGGCCCCGGGGGAGGGCCCCCCCGAGCACGCGGCCGAGACAACCAGGGCGAGGGCCATGGCTCCTGCGGCACCCCGTCGCCTGACCTCGGATCGAGACCATCGAGACGTCATTGCGCGCATTCTCAATTCCCCCGGCTCCGCGTCGATGTTTTGTGCCGTTTTTGTGATGGGTTGTGAGAGTAGCGTAGTCAGAGCTGGGAGGTGGCCCTGCCGGGGACGATCGATGTCCCCGAGGCCAGCCGTCCGGCCATGGCCAGCCCCAGGATCAGGCAGATCGAGAGGGTGTAGACGGGCTCGACGTAGAGGTTCTGGACCACCGCATGGGCGGCCGACGCAACCACCCCCGCCAGGGCTGCGTTGCCGATGAGGCCTTCACGACCACCCTGCGAGCGCGCCGCGGCGAGCGCATGCAGGCCTGCGATGAGATAGAGGGCGGCGATCATGAGCGCACCGGGCACACCTGCCCGGAACAGGTAGTTGAGGTAGGTCGAATGTGTCCCGGCGCGCGGGATGTAACGCCCGAGTGCATGAGAGACTCCGTCGCTGGTGCGCGGTTTCTCGGTCCCGTATCCGAGGAGGATGTTGAGGCCGTTGACCGAGCGGATCGTATCGCCGTACAACTGGCTTCGTGTATCGACACTCCCCCCTCCTTCAGCGCGCGCGTTGTAGGGGTCCACGTTGTACTTCACCAGGTAGAACGCCGACAGAACCACGGCACCGATGATGAAGCCCCCCGCCATCTGGACTTTGAGCCGCCCCGAGAGCCGGCCGGCGACCAGGACGAAGAGAATGCCGATTGCGGCCGCCAGCCATGCCCCTCGCGTCAAGGAGAAACCGAGCCCGAACAGGCACGCCGCGATCCCGGCCCAGCCGAGCCAGCCCACGCGGCGGCGCCCCGTCCATGCAAGGTAGAAAGCGAAAGGCAACAGCACGGCGCCTATGCCGGCATAGGTATTCGCGT